>NZ_LNDC01000104.1 GCF_001870905.1 Geitlerinema sp. PCC 9228 | reverse complement strand
AATCTTTAAGAAAGATGGCTACGACTATCAAGTCAATAAAAGTCAATTATTGTCCAGTAAATCACCTATTAGGAAGTAGCAGAACTTTCAGGGAAAATTTCTTGCTATCCTAGAGAAGGGGAGATATTTGCTTGTTTTGCCAGAAACTGTATGCAATTTTTTCTAAATCATACCCTAGAATCCAGCTTACCCGCTATTTTAGAAGCTCTCACCAACATCGGCGCTACCTCCCTCCCCATCTTAACCCCAGAATGCCGTGCAGAATTGGTACGTACGGCGCAAAACTTGCCCTATCAATACCAAACAGAAGAGGTGGGAAAAAGCGATCGCTTGGTACGCCAACAATTAGCTTCCTGCGAGGATTTATCCCAAGCTTCCTTATTTTTACAGTTGCGCGACGCCTTTCAGAATCTTTTAACAGAATCGCTAGCGAAACTGGATGTTTATCCCTTTGCATTTCCCATAGATTTGAATACTATGGTCGTGCAAAAATACGAACCTGGTTCCATTGGTATTACCCCTCATAAAGACGGCAAACGCTATAAAAACTTGGTCTGTATTTTTGTTTTAACCGGAAAGGGAAAATTTTACGTGTGTAGCGATCGCGCTGGCAACCATCCCATCGAAATTGATGCCTCCGGTGGCAACGTTTTGTTCATGAGGGCACCAGGTTTTTATGGTGTGGAAAATCGCCTGGCAGCATTAGACGAAATTCGCCCTTTTCATTTAATTACAGATATTCAAACCCAACGCTATACATTTGCTTTACGGCAGCAAGTGGGGTAAGTAGCGAGTTTCCTTTTCCTATTCTCCCAACCTTTCTTTCCAATAGCGTAGATCTGCGATCGCTTCTTGGGTCTTTCATATCCCCTTCCCGATACAAAACATTCAACCGCACATCCGACCCCGCTTCCTCCGAATCCTCATCCATATCCGTAACTTCCACAATTTCATTTCCCCAACGCGCTTGAAAAGGAAAGATTATTTTATTTTCCAAATAATAATACCAGCAAAGTGCTTGTTCTTCTTCATTATAGGTACCTACAAATACTTCATACATCAAGGCATTTTTCTCGTTCCCGATCGTAGGCTGGTCTAGACATAACGTCCTCCTCTTTTCCCAACAGATAGGCCAAGTCTATACCACCAGCATATCGCACTTGCTCTAAAAACGTTTACCAGGTAGGGGCGTTTCGCGAACACCCCTACACGATCGATCTATGGAACAATTAAAAACCGAATTGCAATTCCTCAAGAGACAGTTCCGCAAAAAACGCCAAAGGCTGGGATTCGTAAGCATCGCCAAATCCATCGGCATCCATCGCTAGCAGCGTACCGCCTTCCATTTCTGTCAATTGCAGGTAGCCATCTGCCACGGGATTTTCTCCCTCGTATCCCAGATTTTCCAAAAACGTCGATAAGGAAACAGCTTCCTCGCTTTCTTCGGAAAAACTGGTTAGCCAATCGGCGGTTTCTTCGGAAAGTTCCAGGTCGCCAGCGAGGGAATCGCCAGAATTGGATTCACCTTCACCTTCGGCTTCTTCTTCCATTTTCCCAAACAGCAATCCGGCTAACAATGGGTCGTGGTCGCTAGCAGCATCGGCAAATTCCGTGTTGGTATGCACGATATCCAACTGCGCCGTATTTTGCAACCCATCGCTAACCAGAATGTGGTCCAAAGATTGGGAATTGCCTTGGAAAATAAAACTGTACCCTTCGTTGCCATCCAAAGCATCGGTCAGGTTGGTTAAATTTTCTCCTAAAATATCTGCAACTGGAGAAATAAATTCAAATTCATTTAAATCCCCCAGAACCACCACATTGGCATCGGGATTTTCTGCTAAAATCCCATCAGTATATTCTTTCACCGCCGTAGCTTGGTCGCGACGTTCGTCGAGAGAACCGTTGATGTTGGGGTCTTCCTGACCGGTGTTGGATTCGTTGGTGACTGTTGGCTGGTTTTGACCGAACAAAGGACTGCTGCCGCCTTTGGAAGAAAAATGATTGTTGACCACGGTTACCGTTTCTTCGCCAAACCGAAACTCTGCCGATAGCGGCAGGCGGCTGTCAAAGAAGGGATTGTCGGGGTTGGTTTGTTGGTCTTGGGGGTCCACAATGGAAGTGAGGGAACCTTCCACGAAGCGAACTCGGTCGGGTTTGTACAAAAAGGCATTGCGGATATTGCCACCAGGTTGACCGCCGTTGGTTTCGTTGCCGATGAAGGGATTGTCGATAAATTCGTATTCGCCACCGCCGGCAGCAGCAATTTCATCCACCAACCGTTGCAAGGTAGCATCGGCGGAGGTCACATCGGAAATTTCCGCGCCGTTGTTGTCTTGGATTTCTTGCAAAGCTACAATATCGGGAGCGTTGAGTTGGTTGGCTATCTGAGAAGCGATCGCAGCAAACCGACCTGCTGCAATATCGTCATCAACATCGCCAAACCCATCTTCGGTGAGGTTGGGGTCTTCTACGGTCGGGTCTAAGTTGAGAAGGTTGTAGCTAGCCACCGTTAGCTGCTGGTCGCTGCTTTGCAGTTCGCTACTTTCTGGGGTGAGGTGGGAAGCCACCGGCGAGAAGGTCTCCGTCGCCACCACTTCAAAGTTGCCGAAGTTGTAGCCAACCACGCCAGTTACATTTCCCAGTTGGGAACCAACGTTGACCTGGGGAGAAAAATTGGGTAAGATATCGCTATCGAGCTGTATTTGAATGCGTTCGGGGTTGAAATCATCGGGACTGATATTGATGGTTCCCCGTTGGCTGAGACCGGAGGTGTTTTCTCCTTCGCCGTTTTCGGCAACGGTAAAGATTTCTCCGAAGCGATTGGTGGGACTAACTGCGATCGCATTATTTACGGTAACGCGCATCCCTTCCAAACTTTCGTAGAAATCAATCCCATCTTCTTGAGGATCGAACTCGGCAAAATTATCGTTATCGATAACTTGCTTGGGTGGGAGGCGGTTGCCTTCCGCCAACACCACCGCATCCGGCAGCGGATTGCCAGTGGAAAGGGTTTCTAGGCTGGGATTGACTAATTCGGTAATGGATAAATTGCCGGTATCGACACCACCAGGAATAAATTCCGTTACCGTTGCTTGAACTTCTAGTTCGTCGCCAAGGGAAACTCCCGGGGAAGACCCACTAAAAACAAAAATTCCATCGGAAGTATTTTCATTGCCATCGCCGGTGGCATCTTGCAGGTAAAAGCCATTGCTATCCACCGCTGTGACAATACCCGAAGTCACTATCGCTTCGCCGACGAATGGGGAATTGTGACCTTCCCCTTGAATGTCGTAGATGGCTAGGGATTTTGGCAAGGAAGTTTCGTCGATGGCAGCATTGAGTTCGCCAGGGGTATTGAATGCTTCTCCCAACTCCGGCGTACCGCCATTGATGCCTGCCAAATCGAAATCGTTGCGAACCCAATCGGCTATGCTATCGGTGTCGGTGGCATTGGGAAGGCGAGAAGCGCCACCGGGGGGAAACGAAGACAAGCCATCAAAGTTTGCGGCTAAAGTAACATTAGCATAAGTGCGATCGCTACTGCCACCATCATCCACCGCAACGCTATCCACCACACGTTCCCAAGGCGTTGTCTCCAAAACGCCATCGTTGTCGGTATCCAAGTCGTCGCCAACATTGCCAGCAAAATTTTCCACCAACAACAAACTGTTGCTGCCGTTTTCCAATTCATTGCTGAGGAAACCAGTTTCCCAAAGACCGTTGGCATCAGTGGTTCCCACAGAAAATACACTATCCACCGTTCCCGCTACGTTGCTATCCCCTTCCACGGAAAGAAGGCTGAAATTGGCGTAGTTGGTATTGGCATCCCCAGCAATTTCCAGATATTCTTGGTTGTCGCTTCCCGTATGGTTAAAAACAAATTCGTTCATCACTGGGTCGGTAGCCGCAGACCCCCCGTTTTCAGAAATGACAATATTTTGGAAGGCAAATGCTTCGTCGCCGCCGTTGGTATTGGCAGTTAAAGTAAGCGTTAGTTGGGAACCCGTTCCATCAATATCGGTGGTAAAGGTTTGTAGGTCGTTGGTGAGGGTTGTTCCATTTAGCTGCATGGGGTCGTTGAGGGAAACGGTTTTCCCATCATCCATCGTATAGGTGAAGCTACCACTGGTATCTACGGAATTTTGGAACGCTACCTGTTCGCTACCACCATCGATTTGATAGGTCCAAGTGAAAATATCGCTATCTTCAAAGTCTCCCATGGCCCCCATGTCGATGGCAAGTTGTAGATTATTTCCGTTGCTGATATCAAAAACCCAACTTGCCGTGGTATCTCCTGTTGCATTTTGACTGTTGACGGTATCGGCAACGCCAAAAAAACGGTCTTGGTTGGCTTCGCCAATAATGCCTTGGTCGTCGGCAGGGAAAATGCTGAGGCTATCGTCGAGAACGGCAAAAGGAATGCTTGGGGATACGCCACGCTGGTAGATTTGGAATCCATCGGCAGGGGAGTCAAAGGCATCTCGGAAGGGATTGGTGAAATCAACGAGATTTTGCCTGCTGCTGTTAACCAGGTCGAATGCGATCGCGGTTTTCACGGAAAGTCGGTCTCCTAACGAGGGGTTGAAATGCTATGGTTTTTGCCTGCAACAGGGAATTTTGCAGGATTGGTTCGCGATTTCGCGAACGGTAACCATTTATACGTGTTTTCTCGTAGAATTTACCGAACTAAGATTAACGATAGATTGCCGTTGGGTTAAGAAGCGACCAAGAAGACCGCAACTATACCAACTGTTTATACCCTTCGACAAAGCTCAGGGCAAGTTTTAGAAATAGCGATCGCAAATTAAAGGATCGCCACCAGACAGCTTGTGAACCTCCGGCGTTAAATCCAACCAAGGCTGCAACTGACCCATTTGGAACGTACGACTCATCACCACATAAATCGAGGTTTGGTCGCAACCAATCCCTGCCGCCTCCACCTGGTTCCAATTATCCGCATGAACCGTATCCGTCACATGCCACCGACCGTTTTCCCACTGAAATCGGCGAATAAAGCTCATCGGCGCATCTTTTTTGCCAGTAATTAACATCTTTTGCAGTAACTTACGAATTAGATCCGGGAAAAATCTGCCTACACTCAACATCACCAACCGCAGCAAAATATTCTTCGCCGGCGTCATTTGCTGCTGTTTCGCCCAACCCAACTGTCCTTTAATCACAATTTCATCTTCGCCGACAATGGCTTGATAGGGACCAACCAAATGAGCAACGGCATTTTTTTGCTTTTTCCCCTGACGAACCAACAGCGAAACCTGAGTATCCGATACAATCAAGCGATCGCCGCGAAATAGCTTAAATGCCCCACCCTTATTCAAAGCCACATATAGTTCCACCGGTTCGGCTTGGGATACGCTCAACTGACCTTGGGGTTGTTCTTCTGGCGGCGCTGGGGAAGCTGGTTCCTGGTGATGTTCTTCCCCTTCCGGTTGATTTTGATTTTCCCCAGTGGTATCTGTTTCTGCTTCCCATTCCGAAGAACTGCTATCTTCCGGCGTTTCCGAAGAAGACTCACTTGCCGAAGTTTGTGTAGTAGGCTTATTCGACGAACGGCGATCGACCAAAATTTGCGCTTCCGACAGCCAAACCCGTTCGTTGCCAAACAGAGAGCGAACCGACGCATTCGGCCGATTTTCCGTCACAAAATCTTGCCACGCCAGCAAATAATTCCAAGCGTGATGTCCCACAATATGGTCGTCAGAATACACCGGACCCAACCCTTTTTCCAACCCTTCCAAAAAAGCATCGTTAATCGCCAAAGCTTCCGGCATCCACTGACCCACCAACTCAAAGCCGTGGGGAAAGAAATTGTAGGTATTGCGGCTGCCGTATTCCCCACCAAAAGACCCATCGGGATGAACAAACTGCGCTGCCAGTTCCACCGCTTTGCGCAACGCCTCCCGCAGGCGACCGTCGGGTTTTTGCTGGTAGTATTCCGCCAAACAAGAAATCGTCAGCGTGTGGTAACCGGGGTCGAACCCTTCGTATTCTACAAACCAGCCTTCGTCATGTTGCCAGTCCAAAACTTTTTCCAAACGCAAGGCTTTGGCGCGGTCCCACTTAGATGTTTTGAGCAGTTGGGAGGTTAGTTCCAAACACAAAACAATCAACGCCTGGTGGTTGGTTAGCTGGCCGCTTTCGTGGTGGTTTGCCAGCCAGTCGGCACGTTTTTCAAAAAAGGTCAGGGCGTTGTAGTTATCCAGACCCAACAGTTGGTAGCTTTTTACGCAGGCTAACAAAGAAAATGCCGCTGCGCCACCCGCGCGTTCGAAGGGAAAATAATCGTCGCAGGAACCGTCTTTGTGGGAACTTTCTGCAGCGTAGAGAATGCCGGCTTCCACCCAATTGCGAATGGCTTCTTCTTGGTAAAAAGGGTTGCCGGGGAGGTCGGTGTGGTAGGCTAGCGCCAACGGCAGCACAAATTCCTGGGACATACCGCTGGGAAAGTCGATAATTTTATAGTGCCAGAAGTTGCGATCGAAGCAACCGTAGGTGGGACTGTGGGGATTGCGATCGCAAAGGGTTAAAATCTTTAGCACTTGAGAAATGGCAATTTGGGCGAATAGGTCTCTACTCACGGTAGCAGCCAAAAAATATATACTGGACAATAATAGCAATCTTGCCCTCATCCTACGTCTTTATCGTAGATTTTGGGTAGGAAAACCAATAATTTTTGCTGTCAATTGTCCAATTTATGCTTTCGCAACGGTTTACCGACGCTTTAACCTACGCCAGCGAACTCCACGCCAACCAAAAACGCAAGGGGTCTGGAGTTCCCTACGTTAGCCACCTGCTGGGGGTGACCAGCATTGTTTTGGATGCCGGTGGCAACGAAGACGAAGCCATTGCCGCACTTTTACACGATGCCATTGAAGACTGCGGCGGTGCTACAATTCGAGATCGTATTCGCCAGCGGTTTGGCGATAAGGTAGCCGCCATTGTAGACGAGTGTACCGAAAGCGATGTTACCCCCAAACCTCCTTGGCGCGATCGCAAACAGGCTTATATTAACAGTATCCCCCATTTAAGTTCGTCTGGGCGTTTGGTTGGTTTGGCGGATAAAATACACAACGCGCGTTCCATTGTTGCTGACTACCGCCAGCTAGGGGAAGCCATTTGGCAGCGGTTTAAAGGAGGTCGCGACGGTACCCTGTGGTACTATCAATCCGTAGTAGCTGCTTTTCGCAGCCATGACAATTCTCCTTTGGTGGAAGAATTGGCGCGTACGGTTGTAGACTTGCAAAAATTGGTAGCGCAAACCGAAAATGTCTAGCGTTCGTTTGGAAAATATCAGCCGGCGATTTGGCGACTATACCGCTGTCGAACATATTAATTTTACCGTTGGTCAAGGCGAGTTGTGGGTGTTGGTGGGTCCGTCTGGCTGCGGCAAATCCACCATTTTGCGAACCATTGCTGGGTTGGATGCGCCGAGTTCTGGCAATATATATATCGACAATCGGTGCATGAACGACATTCCTGGCAGGCAGCGGGATGTGGCTATGGTTTTCCAAAATTATGCCCTATATCCCCACATGAGTGTTGCCAAAAATATTGGGTTTGGTTTGCGGATGCGTGGCGTTGCCAAAGAAACCATCGACAAACGCATTCAGGAAGTGGCGCAAATTTTAAATATACAACACCTCCTCGACCGCAAACCCCGGCAGCTTTCTGGGGGTCAGCAACAACGGGTGGCTTTGGGACGTGCGATCGCGCGCCAACCTCGTGTATTCTTGTTAGATGAACCCCTATCGAATTTAGACGCGCAACTGCGAGACGATACCAGAGCAGAATTAAAACAACTCCACGCCGCTTTAGGCATTACTACCATTTACGTAACCCACGATCAAATAGAAGCCATGACCCTCGCCGACCGTATGGTGGTGTTAGACCAGGGGAAAATCCAGCAAATCGGTACGCCGCAAAGCGTTTACGAACGACCAGCCAATCGCATGGTGGCGAAATTTCTTGGCAGTCCCCCCATGAACGTGTTACCAGTCCAATATCACAAGAATTATTTTTATTTTACCAGCAACGACGGTACGGCTTGCCTGCCCGTAGCGGACCACCTCGCCGCCGCCATCCATTCCCATCCCCAGAAAACTCTAGAAGTGGGAATTCGCCCGGAACATGTCCAAATTTGCGATACGCCCGGGGAAAACGTGCTATCCTTGTCCGTACAAGTGGTAGAACCTTTGGGTCGCGAAACCCTCATCCGCGCTGGCATCCCCGGCAATCCCCAATCCCTGAACGTACAAGTGGATGCTGCCTATTTCCCGCAACCAGGCGATCGCTTGTTGGTATCATTTCCTTCAGAAAAGCTATTTCTGTTCGACCCAGATACGGGAAAAACCATCTACCCATCTTTGAACTCATAATTGTCCGCATCCTTGACAAATCGGGAAAATTCCCATAAAATAAAAAGTAGACATAGCCGGCAGGACAAAAAAACCAAAAGAAAAAAATTTTTGGTTGGGCACCTGCGCGAAGGGGGGCACCGTCGGAGCTGCCCCATCCTAAACATCTAACCTGCCCAAAAATAGTAATTTGTTGGTACAAAAGAAGTACAATAGCAGAACAAACAATTACCCAGACTTCCCAGAGCGAGAGGCTTTTCGTTTCTTCTTCTCCCAATATTGCTGGTGTTCCTCTTCAGCGAGATAGTATTCCGTCGCCGGTTCGATTTGCGTGACAATCTCCTTATCGTAGCCTTCGACCTGCTGCAATCGCTGTTTGGAAGCCTGTGCCAATTTCCGTTGTTCTGGGGTATGGTAAAAAATAACCGAGCGATACTGTTCGCCGCGATCGCTGCCTTGTCGATTTATACTGGTAGGGTCGTGAATCTGCCAAAACACCTGCAACAACTCTTCGTAACTTATCTGCTGCGGGTCGTATTCCACCTGAACCACTTCCGCGTGACCGGTAATGCGCGCACACACATCCAAATAAGAAGGATTGGGGAAATGACCGCCCATATAGCCTACGGATGTATTGACAACACCAGGAAGTTGGCGGAAATGTTCTTCTACTCCCCAAAAACAACCAGCACCAAATGTTGCTTTTTCTAAATCCATACTATCATACATACCTGAGAACGCACCGTATCAATTGCTGTTTTGAACGGGGCAGGCACGGGGGCGCTGCTGTTTTGAACGGGGCAGGCACGGGGGCGCTGCTGTTTTGAACGGGGCAGGCACGGGGGCGCTGCTGTTTGAACGGGGCAGGCACGGGGGCGCTGCCCCTACGGTCGTTATAACCAACTACGCGAAATGCGCCGCTAGCCAGTCTACAATATATCCGTTCACCGTATCTGGTTGTTCGTCGTGGGGACAGTGACCGGCTTGTGGGATAGAAAAGAAATCCACCGCATCCTTTTCTTGGGCAAGTTTCTGATAAATCGCAGAACCGCTGATGGGGGTCCACGGGTCGTCTTCTCCCCATAACACAAGCATAGGACAGTCCACTTGAGGCAGCAACTCCGATGGATGGGGACCGGCAGGCGCGTTGAGAATGGATGCAAAGACCTTTTGCGCGCCTTCGTGGCAGGAAGGTTGGTACAATAGGTCCACTAACTCTTCCGTGACTGCCTCTGGGTTGGCATAAACTTGATACAAAGTACGGCGGATGCGATGCCGCTGGCGAATTTGATGGAAGACCATCGGACCGATAACGGGCGCTTGCGTAACTTTGCTAAAAGTTCCCATGACCACGCGCAACGGCAAATTCAATTCTTGCGGGCGATGATTCAAACCGCCAGCAGCATTGATTAAGACCACACCTGCCGTATGTTCGGGATAGTCCGCTGCCATCATCAAAGAAAGCAGCGCACCGATGGAATTACCGACGAAGACCGTGGGTTGTTGAATGCGATCGCTGATAAAATCGCAAAGCAGTTCTTGCCACAAATGCAAGCTATAATCCAGGGCTGGCTTGTCCGAATCGCCAAATCCCAGCAAATCGATCGCGTAAACTTGATATCCCTGTGCGGCAAGCACCGGGATGTTCTTACGCCAGTGACCGATGGAAGCGCCAAATCCGTGTAGCAGCAGCAAAGGCTGCCCCGTTCCCACGACGGTATAGCGAATGTGGTATCCCTGCCACATCCAGGAATATTTTTCCCAGCCCACGGCTGCAGGTGTTTTGGTTACTGTCATGTTCCTTAAAATTATCGCGCTGTATTGTGAAGTTTCGTTAACGTACTTTCTATTTTAACCATCTTGGGAGGACTCGGCATCAGACAGAGTGGACCCAGTAAAGCTCAAAGCCTGACCGCAAGGGCGATCGCGAAATGTACCGCGATCGTAAACCACCTCACCACCAACAATAGTCGTCACCGGCCATCCCGTCAGGTTCCAGCCTTCAAAAGGACTCCAACCGCAGCGGGTCATCAAACCTTCCCGGCGTACCGGATAGTACGATTGTAAATCCACCAAAACCAAATCCGCATCGTAACCAACCGCGATCGCACCTTTATTGGGAATACCGTATCCCTTCGCCACCGCCTTCGACATCCAATTTGCCACCTGCGCCACCGTACAGCGACCTTGCATCGCCTGAGTTAGCAGCAACGGCAGCGACGTTTCCACACCTGGCATCCCCGCTGGCGTATCGGGATAGCGTTTGGCTTTCTCTTGTAGCGTATGGGGGGCGTGGTCGGTAGCAATAAAATCAATCACCCCATCCAATAAAGCTTGCCACAAAACTTGATTGTCCGCCGGCGATTTCAGGGGTGGGTTCATCTGGGCTAGGGTTCCCAATTTTTCGTAGGCAGACGTATTCAACAGCAAATGCTGCGGCGTTACTTCAGTCGTCACCCAAGCCGGTTTTTCCTGGCGCAACAGTTGTGCTTCGTCGGCGGTAGATAAATGCAAAATATGCAGCCGCCTTTGGTATTTTTTCGATAGTTTCAACGCCAACTGCGTCGCTTCCAACGCCGTTTGGTTGTCTTGAATCAAAGAATGAAAACTGGGGTCGTGAAAGCCAGCAAACAACTGCTTGCGCTGGCGGATGCGTTCCTGATTTTCCGCATGAACCGCAATCAACCGTTCCCCTTCGGCAAAAATTGGTTCCAAAGCCGCTTCCGTATCCACCAACAGGTCACCTTTCATAGACCCCATGAAAATTTTAATGCCCGGTGTGGGATTGACAGAAAGCAAATCCGCCGTATTTTCCCCCGTCGCGCCGATAAAAAAGCCATAATTGACCAAGGACTTTTGGGCAGCGCGTTGGAGTTTGTCATCCAAAGCCGCTTGCGTACTGGTAATCGGTTTGGTATTGGGCATTTCCAGAAATGACGTGACCCCCCCTTTGGCGCAAGCGTGGCTGGCGCTGTGTAAATCTTCTTTATGTTCCAACCCCGGTTCGCGAAAATGAACCTGTGGGTCGATAACCCCAGGCAGCAGCGTTAAGCCTTCCGCATTCAATTCGCCATCGTCAGTTTCCTCAATTTCGGAAGCAATTCGCACAATTTGACCGTCGCGAATCTGTACATCTCCCAGCAACCAACTGTCATCGGAAAGGAGAATGTGGGCTTTGCGGATTACCAAACCAGCCGAAGAAGAAGAATAGCTCATGGATCCTTCCTAAAATTCCTGTTTTTTAAGGGCAAGTATCTAAAATAATAGGGATACATCCATTTTGGCAGCAGGCGATCGCTTTCAAAAGCCAATTCATGGTATCTAGTTAATCGGTTCGCGATCGCTATACAATGGGAATGCCAGATGGTTGTATCAATTGGTAGTATATACCGGTTGGATACAGTTCCTTGACGCTTGTCCTCTCTTTCCACAACCCCTTTGGTCTATGAGTCGCGTACCACCAAAAGAAGAGTCCCAACACAACTCGCCCAATCCCAACAACCCCAAACCTACAACCAACGACACCCAGGGTCACGAAGAAAATCCTTGGGTGGAAACCGTCAAAACCCTCACCCTCAGCGTCTTGCTGGCTTTCGGCATTCGCACCTTTGTTGCCGAAGCGCGATACATCCCTTCCGGTTCCATGCAACCCACCCTACAAATCAACGACCGCCTAATCGTTGACAAAATCACCTATAACTTCCAAAAACCCCAACGGGGAGACATTGTGGTCTTCAAACCTACCGAAAAACTGGAAGATAAAAACTATCACGACGCCTTCATCAAACGCATAATTGGACTTCCTGGGGATACTATTAGAATTGAAGACGGACGAGTTTACGTCAACGGCAAACCCCTCGACGAGGAATACGTTGCCAGCGACCCCTTGTACCACTATCCTAAAACCACCGTTCCCGAAAACTCCTATTTTGTTCTAGGAGATAACCGCAATAACAGCTATGATAGTCACTACTGGGGATTTGTCCCCCGGGATAAAATTATCGGTCGTGCCGTTATCCGCTTTTGGCCCCCCAATCGTATAGGGGAAATTGAATAGGAGGGCAAAACTCCCATTTTCCCTCCCATTTGGCATATAGGATTTCCTCACCCGGATTGCTAGAATTCGCGATTTTTCATGCAAACAGAAGCTTTTACCGAGCTTTTCCCCCTTTTCAACAGCGCTAGCCCCGAAACCTTGGAATGGTTGCTTTCTGTCAGCGTAGAGCACGAATATCCCGCCAATCGTGCCGTCTTGATGGAAGACGCTTGGGGGAATGCCGTTTACTTTATTGCCTCTGGCTGGGTCAAAGTACGCCGTTTTTACGGAGACCGGGTGGTGACACTGGCGATTTTAGGTCGTGGAGATTTTTTTGGCGAAATGGCAATCCTCGACGAATCCCCGCGTTCCACGGATGTCATTGCCCTGTCGAATGTCGATTTAATTAGCGTATCAGCCCAGCGGTTCATCCAAACCCTGTTCAAAGATGCCCAGCTACACCACCGCATGTTGCAGCTAATGGTCAGACGGCTGCGTCAAACCAACTGGCGTTTTTTATTGCGCCATACCCCGCCAGCGGTGAAGCTAGCGAATACGTTGGTTTGGCTGGCAGAGAACTACGGCGAGGTCAACGAAGAAGGGGCAGAAATTTTTAATATTCCCCACCAGGATTTGGCAGATGTTTCCGACATTAGCGTGGAACAAACCAGCCAAATTATCGAAAAGCTGCACAACAAGGGTTGGCTGAAAATCGATGTGGAAAGCGAGGTCATGTATTTGGTGAATTTAAAACAACTCAACCATCTGGCAGAACACGTATAGAGCGTCTTGTGTAACAGTAGAAATATCAGAAAGGAAATCGGCTGCCATCCGGCCGATTTTTGCTGTTGCCGAGGCCAGTTTACAAAAGTTCATGACTCAAGCGATAAAAACCAAATCCAGCGAAACCTTCCAAGTGGCAACCCCCATCCAATACCAAGTTGCCATGCCCCATCCCGAAACCCATTTGTTTGAGGTAACGCTACACATCCGGGGCTGGTCGTCCGATGTATTGGATGTAAAAATGCCAGTATGGACGCCTGGTTCCTATTTGGTACGGGAATACGCCCGCCATTTACAAGATTTCACCGCCGCAGCTGCCACGCCAGAAGACCCCCAAGACCAAGAAACGCCACTCTCTTGGAACAAAGCCAGCAAAAACCACTGGCAAATCCAAACTGAAGGGGTTGATGACATTCGCATTCGCTATCGGGTCTATGCCAACGAACTTACGGTACGGACCAATCATTTGGACCTGACCCACGGTTATTTTAATCCAGCGGCGCTGTGTTTGTACGTTCCCCAGTGGCAGTACCAACCTTTGCAAATTCGTGTGGTTCCTCCCTATCCCCACTGGCGGGTAACTACGCCGCTAGAAACCGCTGGCAAAGCCGAACATACCTATCAAGCCCCGGATTTCGATACGCTGGTGGATAGTCCGTTTGAAGTTGGCAACCACGCCAGCTACGAATTTGAGGTATTGGGCAAAAGCCACGAACTGGCGATTTGGGGGCAGGGCAATGCAGACCCCCATCAAATTATTGAAGATACCAAGAAAATTATCCAAACTGAGGCGCAAATTTACGGCGGTTTGCCTTACGATCGCTATATATTCTTGCTGCATCAATCGGGTTCCGGTTTTGGCGGTTTGGAACACAAAAATAGCTGTTCGTTGAACTATCCCCGGTTGGGTTTTCAAGTTCGCGAAAAATACGAACGCTTCATGCAGTTGGTTGCCCACGAGTTCTTCCATCTGTGGAATGTGAAGCGGATTCGACCTAAGGAGTTGGAAACGTTTGATTACGAACAGGAGAACTACACGCCGTCGTTGTGGTTCTGCGAAGGGGCAACCAGCTATTACGATTTGCTGATTCCTTTGCGGGCTGGGATTTACAGCACTCAGGCATTTTTGGATAAGCTGAGCAAGGATGTGACGCGGTTTTTGAATACGCCGGGTCGTCAGGTGCAACCGGTGAGCGAGTCTAGTTTTGATGCTTGGATTAAGCTATACCGCCGGGATGCCAACAGCGATAATTCCCAGATTTCGTATTATTTGAAAGGGGAGTTGGTTTGCTTGCTGCTGGATTTGCTGATTCGGCAAAATAGTAACAACCAGCGATCGCTGGATACGGTGATGCGATCGCTTTGGGAAGATTTTGGCAAGTCAGAAACGGGCTATACGGCGGCCCAATTGCAAGATGCGATCGCGCAAGCTGCCGGAACCGACATGGATGAGTTTTTCCAACGCTACATCCACGGAACTGAAGAACTGCCCCTGGATGACTATCTCCATGCCTTTGGTTTGCGGGTAAAACCGGAAGACACCACCGACAAACCGCCGCGTTTGGGGTTGACAGCAGCAACAGAAAATGGTAAAGAAACCATCAAATTTGTAGAGTTGGGGTCACCCGCACAACAAGCCGGCATCGACGCCAACGACGAACTGGTGGCGTTGGAAGGTTTTCGGGTAAACAGCCAGCAACTCCCGGAACGCCTGCAAGCATATCAGCCAGGAGACCAAGTGCAGCTAACGGTGTTTCACGAGGATGAGTTGCGCACTTGTACGGTAACATTAGGGGAACCGCAACCCAGCAACTATCAAATCGAACCAGTTGCCAAAAGCGATCGCGAACAAGAGGAGAATTTTTCCCGTTGGTTGGGAATTCCCATTGATTCTTTGAATTCGTAACAATCCCGTAGGGGCAGTGCCCCCGTGCCTGCCCCGTGCCTGCCCTATTCCCCGTGCCTGCCCCTATTCCCTATTCCCCGTGCCTGCCCCATTCCCTATTCCCCGTGCCTGCCCCTATTCCCTATTCCCCGTGCCTGCCCCTATTCCCTATTCCCCGTGCCTGCCCCTATTCCCCGCAAGCAAGAGGGCAACCACGGGGGGTTGCCCCTACGTGAAATAAACCCATTGGCGGTTTTACCGGCGGTTCGTTTTTGATAACGATTTTTAACAAATGCGCACGACAGCCCCATAACTGACCTAAAATTCCAAACAGCGATCGCATTTAGGAGAACTCTCATGGCCGTACAACCGCCACCACCTCCCTCTATCAATCCCCACCAAATGAACATGCTGCGCATCGTCACTTCTATGGCATGGTCGGATGGGGAACTATCCACCACCGAAGTCGATGTCATGTTGGACCGATTTAGCGAATTGTTTGCCCAAGACGAACAACAGCGAGATTCCCTCAAATCGGAACTGCGGGATTACGTGATGCAAAACATTCCGCTGGAAGAACTCACGCCGCACCTGCAAAGCCAAGAAGAACGGGAGTTGGTGTTGCACCTGGGATATGAGGTCATTGCTTCTAGTTCTCGGAGTCCTTCAGAACCGAATATCAATCCGGAAGAAGCCCAAGCCTATCAAAAATTAAAGCAATTGTTGGATTTGCCGCCAGAGGTGGTCCAGCGTGTGGAAGCTGACAGCGGTCAAGACCAGCAACAGGGATTGGTGGAAAAGCTTACCGAGAAGTTGCGATCGTTTTTTCACGGGAGAAAGTAGGAAAATTTGCTTGTAGCGATCGCATTTCAGGCTTGCAGCGATCGCATTTCAGGTTTGTAGCGATCGCAGTTGAGCTGTTACCTTAGTAAAATTGCGACCCTGTTTTCCCCTATTCACGTGGTTTGTTTCAAATTTGTTCCTTTGGATTTTAGTTGTACAAATCCCAAAATAAAACAAAAAATAGCAAGAAATTGTGACTGCCGATCGGAGAATTTGGGTGGGTTGACAACTGTTTTTGACAAAACTCATATCAAGTAAAAGTTTTTGCGCATTCCGAATTAAATTATTTTTGAATTATTTTTCGACAACTATCCAATTTGTACACGAATTGTCTTGTATCATTTGTGAAATACCCCGATTATTTATTTCTTCCAGATTTTGAATAAAATGATACTAATTATAGATTGGGGCAAGCATACAGCAGGGAAAAAAGCTTTTGAACTTTCAACTCTTCCAGCCTATTGCCTTCCCACCAAGCCTCCTCTTGAGCCAGTTCGTGTTTCATTCCTCGTTTGAAATCTTCTTTGTCAAAATCTTTCTGACTGAGAAAAGTGCTACCAAAATCCATAAAATCTGCCAGCATCTGCAATTGCCAATCTTGGCGTACCAATGTTTTGGTGGCTACTTTAAAACCATCCATAAAGGCATCGAGAAAAACATTGTCCATCGTAATTACTTGTACGATTCCCCAGGGTAAATGACCTTTCGGTGCATGGTTGGGAGAATAAATAACTCGATCGCCAGATATCCAATCGTCTTGAATGCGCCACTGCACGCGATCGCCAAATGTTGGTATATCTTTTTTACACTCATCGAAAATTTGCTTTTGGATGCTAAACCCAAACCGTCCCTTGCTATATTGTAACCACAGGCGATCGATAATTTTTAAGACTTGACAGGGAAAATTTTGGATTTGTTCGTCATTAAGATAATTTTCCTCGGCATTGACAGCCCGCAAAAGAATTACTCTCGTTTGTTCGTTTGCCTCTCGCCATCTCCCCGAAGCCAATAAATGCTTTAAGCGTAGATAGTCTTTTTGGGGCAGTTCTTTAGGCAGAGGCTGTTCGGCTGTTTGCGCTTGCTGGCTTTGATTTCTTTCCTGGGAACCATCGAAATCTTGGCGATCGCTTCTAGACTTCTCCCTGCCGCCGTTGCCAGCAGAAAGGCTTTCCAACTCAGCTTTCAATTGCTCCACATGGGGATTGCCAGCATTTTCCTCGCAAAAAGCGGCAAACAAATCGTCCAACCATCCTTGGGCATCTGCTGACTGGATTAACTGATAAACTTTTCCCCGTAAAGTCATCTCTGCGGTAATTTCTGCCAGACTCCGGCAAAAATCCCTCTCCACAACGAACATTTCCAGATCGACTGGAGTACGATAAACATGGCACAAAATATGGCGAAATTGCGCTTTTGTCTGCCCGTTCCACTTCATGCGAACTCACCCAGGATGCCGATCGCTTAATAAAAATAGCAGCTAAAATAGCAGCGAACGAAAAACAGCACACTACTCAAGGCTATCTTATCTAATCTTACCACAACCAATTTGACTCTGTTGCCATGCCTGCAGCCACCACCAAACGCTCAAACGCTTCACCATCGACCAATTTCATCGTTAGAGTAGGGATTTTTTGACCCCAGCGATCGCGTGGAACTCATTCGCGGAGAAGCTGTTGGCTGCAGCCGTTTGCTAGCGGTATTATTTTCACTGCTGTCATACCAAATCCGACATGGGGAAACCACAATTTTTCTGTAGGGGCAACCCCCCGTGGTTGCTCCTTTTTTGTGGAATAAAAGGGCACTACCCCTACATTTTTGTGGGTTTATGTACATCGGATTTCGTATCAGAGGGAGCGATCGCTGCCAATATCCCATCAAAATTCCGCCATACAGGCAACCAGAACCAGATATCGCGATCGCCAGATACCGCGAAGATGACTATCTCAACAATCACCCCCAACCAGCCGATTTGCTGTTGCTTATCGAAATTGCCGACGCTTCCCTGGATTGCGATCGCCAAATGAAATCTCCCCCACCCCTACCAAAAACCATCTGGGGAATTTGCCTATTGCCGCCAGCAAGTGTATCTCGCTAACGAAACCGTTTCCTACCAGAATTTGCCGATCGCGTGTTGGACCTATCCCGGGTCTTTCCGCGTTTTTAGCGATAAAACATACCGGTTTGAAAATAAATGTTGCGATCGCGATCGCAATGTAACCGGGTTTACAGTCACCAGTGGCAACTAGAAATGTCACATTAGACTCTCTATACGATCGCTGGGAAATTTCTGCCTATAAGCGATAGTGAAAATAGAGAGTTCAAGGAGTTGATTATGTTTCCTTCTTTAAAACCACTTCCCGGTGCCATTGCTGAAATCTTTGCTTCCGCTAGCAAAACCCGCAAACTTACCATCGGCGATCGCTACGGTCTCATGGCAGCCATCCTCGATGGTAGCTTGAAACCAGAAGAACGGGATGCCGTCAATCGCTTGCTGTATTCTGCCTGGCGCGGTCGCTTGCAAATTGTTGACTAGTGGCGTTCGCGAAACAGATATCGCTACAATCTATAGCTTCGCGAACAGCCACCCTACAGGTTTTCAGTATCTTTGCAAATATTTTCCAATTTAAGATTGTCTATTTCCGAAAGTTCTTTACGCTACGTCAAACTTGAACTTTTTTATCAAAACCCAACATGGCGGTAGAAAACCCCACTCAAGGGGTAAAATGAATTTAGATCAAAGAAACATAATTAGGTTTTTGCGAGCGAAACCACCTCTAGATCGCCGAAACAACCACCGCTGGTCCTGGAAAAGCCAGCGAGAATTTTTATCCATCTAGAGGCAAGCGATCGCAAATTTGGGGATACCAGTACGTTTGGTTTCGGCAACCAAGCCCTACTCATAAGAGTATTTTCCTATTGTCTTGCTTTTTGGTGGCACAACGGTGGCGCTGTAGCAACGAAAGTCAGCTACCGTTCCCATTTCTTATGCCGTCAAAATGACTCGATATTCCAGAATTGAATGGCATTTTCATAAATTCAAGTAGGAGAAGAAAATATGGCTGTTGATTTTGTGCGCCTCGATCGCCCGATCGCCGGTGTTTCCCCACAAGCGATCGCTACGGAGGATTTCAACGGAGATGGGAATCTTGATTTAGCCACTGCTAATACGCGCTCGGATAGCGTTTCTATCTTACTCGGAGATGGAACGGGAGACTTTCAAGCGATCGCCGATATCACCGTTGGTGGTAGCAATCCCCAATCCCTGGTCGCGGGTGATTTCAACAGCAATGGCTATCCCGATATTGCCGTTGCCAACTTGTCGGGAAACGTATCGATTTTGCTCTCCGATGGTACGGGGAATTTTCGCTATATGTCTACGTTGGCAGTTGACGATATTGCGTGTGCCAAAGACGATCGCTTCTCTTTCGGTCACTTCTTCACTCCCCAATCGATAGCGACGGGAGATATCAACAGCGATGGTCTTTTGGATTTAGCGATCGCAGGTCCGGAAGATTTATACAAGGATGTCTTGCTCCTGACAGGAGATGGTACTGGCGAGTTTCGCTTTGCCGATGGTCTATCCATCAACGGTGACGTACAAGATGTTCTCCTCACTGATGTCAATGGTGATGGTCGTGTCGATGTAGCCACCGCCAACGATGTGTCAGGGAATGGTACGGATACTGTTGCTGTTTGGTTGGGAAACGGTAGCGATCGCTTTGGTACGGAGACAGAAGTTTCTTTAGGCACCAACACACCCAAATCTCTCCTTGCGGAAGATTTGAACGGCGATGGCAACACGGATCTCGCGATCGCCAATGCAGCGGCTATTCCCGGCAGTATCTCCATCTTACTGGGAAACGGAACGGGAAATTTCGTACGAGGAACCGATGCCGTAGCAGACGCTCACATAGGCGTTGGCTTGCAAGATGTGGTGGCGGCAGATATCGATGGCAATGGCGCGATCGACCTGGTTGGTACCAACGGCAACAGCGATGACATTCCCAGGGATACCACTACCTACGTACAAGCTAGCGATGATGCGATCTCTCTTTTTTTAGGAGAAGGCAACGGTGAGCTAGCCACGGCTACTGACTTTGCCACCAGCAACGGTTGCGTTTCGGCAACTGTCGGAGATTGGAATAAGGATGGAAAAATGGATTTAGCAACAGTCGGACAAAATGTCGATGGCATATCGGTATTGGTGAACGCTTCCGATACAGAACCCAACCCACCAAGCAACCCATCACCAGCTACAACTAGTGGCAACGATGTGATTTTGGGAACCGAAGTTGGCGAACAAATCTTTGGGATGGCTGGCAACGACGCGATCGCAGGGTTTGGAGGAGATGATGGACTCAATGGCGGTCCTGGAGATGATACCCTCAACGGTAATGCTGGCAGCGATATGGTTTTTGGTG
Source organism: Geitlerinema sp. PCC 9228 (assembly GCF_001870905.1). Classification (NCBI taxonomy): domain Bacteria; kingdom Bacillati; phylum Cyanobacteriota; class Cyanophyceae; order Geitlerinematales; family Geitlerinemataceae; genus Geitlerinema; species Geitlerinema sp. PCC 9228. The sequence continues at coordinate 67,237 of NZ_LNDC01000104.1, read as the reverse complement.
GCAATACCAGCACCGATGCCAACGTACCCGATGCCATGAAACAATCGGTATTGATTGGTGGTGTGACGACACCGGAAGATGGCAACGATATTCTTTTGGGAGGGTTGGGAGACGATACCCTGGGAGACCATCGCGGCAACGATATTGCCAATGGCAACATGGGGAACGATTTTATCTTCGGCGGTGCCGGAAGCGATAGTCTCTACGGCGGTCAAAACGACGATATCATTTTTGGAGATGCGGATACGCCGCTTGCCGATGGCGCTGGCGATTGGCTGTACGGCGATTTGGGGAACGATACGTTGATTGGCGGTGAGGGAGCGGATGTTTACGTTCTGCGAAGGGATACGCTCACCTACGATACCGTGGTTTATCAGGATGGGGAAGATGTGTTTGCCTTGCCGGCGGAAACCACCTTCGAGAATCTAAATTTTATTGTCGGTTCGGTGGAAGAAACCCCAGGCACTTTCATTACCTATATTCCCAATAACGAACAAATTTTAGCGTTTTTGCCCGACGTTGACCCCAGTGCTATGAGCGCTGATGATTTTTTGGCGGTCTAAGTATAGAGGGGGAAAATCGGGAAAATGCACCGATGGTGGCGGTTTTGGCTGCTGCCATCTTTTGTTTTTACAGAAAATTTACAAATTATCTCGCAGAGGTTTGTCAAAAGTTTAAGAACCTTGATGAAATTCGCCTTTACAGTAGAGAACAGATTCAGGGAGCATCCGTATAACCAACGATTTCTGCAAAATTATACCAAATTCGATTCTCTCAACCACAAACGTACCCCGAACCGTCTCCCTTTACAAGGGGGACCACAGGGGGTTCTAACCCAGTTTTACGATTGGGTCTTGCCAGGACGGATTTGGTATTACATCGAATTTACATCGAATTATCCGGTTTCTGTGGCGGCGACCCTCGTCGTAGGGACATGCGATCGCGATCGCATACAAACCTCCGTACTGTCACAGAGAATACAACAGCCAACACCGATAATAGAAACGTACAAATTCAGTGTTATTACTTATGTCTCCTACGATTCATCCCCTACCCGATGCCATTTCTGAAATTTTCGCCTCTGCCAGTGCCACTGGTATCTTAACCCTAAGCGATCGCTATGGCTTAATGGCAGCCTTGCTTAACGGCGAACTCAACGAAGAGGAATACAAAGCCGTCAACCGTCTATTCTACTCCATTAACCGGGGTCGTTTGCAGGTTCGCGATCGCTTGAACTAAACCCAGGTGCCTAGTTGGCTTCGCCAGCTACGGAAAAACCCCGTTTTTGCGGTTGAGACGCCGCTGTTTGCACTTGAAAGCGCACCTGGCTGCTTTTCTCTTCTTCTTTTGATTTTACCTGCAAAACCCAATTTCCCGGTCGCATCGACCAAAACAAAGAATCCTGAGATTCGGTGGTAGACAGCAGGGTTTTTTCACCTTCACCCAGCAACCACCAGTTCACTTCCCCATCTGGCACCCCAGCCAGTTCAAATTTCAAACGGGAAGGATTTTCCGCATCCACCAAAAAATAATCGTTTTCCTGGGGAAAGACAATCTGCAAAGCATCGGCAAAGCGAGTTTGCTTTTGCTGCGCCAGCCAATTGTTGTATTCCGGCGGTAGCTGCAGATTGTTTGGCGCTTGGCGATATTCATCCATGTCTTGCGGTGCTAAATATTCCAACACCACGTTCTGACACTCAGAGGTGGGTTTCAATCCTGTAACGGCACAGATGGGATATTCCTGCATTTTCTGGGGTTTGGGGAAAGGCTCTGGCTCTTGGTTTTCATGCAAATGGAGCATAATCCGCTGCCACAAAGGTGCCGCTCCTTGAACCCCGGAAACCCCATCCATGCGATCGCCGTTGAAATTTCCCACCCAAGTGGCTACCGTATAATCACTGGTAAAACCAACCGTCCACGTATCGCGATAATCCGAGGAAGTACCAGTTTTCACTGCTGCGGGAAATGGTAGATTCAATACGGATTCTACCCCAAAAGCTGTAGCCCGGGCATGGCGATCGCTTAACATATCGGCAATCAAGCGCCAGTAGCGGCGTTCTTTCTCCGCAACCGAACTAGCCGCCGCTTGGGTTTTGCCAGGTTTGACAACCAACGATTGAATCTTGCCTTGGGTTGCCATTCTGGTATAGGCTCTTGCCAACTCCCACAAGGAAACCTCCCCGCTTCCCAAAGCCAAACCCAAACCGTAATGTTCGGCAGATTGGTCTAAATGCTCGAATCCCAACTGCCGCAAGCGTTGCAAAAAACTTTCCACACCCATATCTTCCAAAACCCGCACCGCCGGTACGTTGAGGGAATTTGCCAGTGCCGCGCGCACCCGCACCGGTCCGTGGAATTTCTTGCTATAATCCACGGGACTGTACACTTTGGCACCGGGAATCGGGTAGTGGGTGGGCACATCTGCCAAAATGGTATTGGGTCGAATGGTGCCGTTGTGCAGTGCCAGTTCGTACAAAAACGGTTTTAACGTGGAACCGGGTTGGCGCAAGGCTTGCACGCCGTCGTTGCTTCCCCGGCGATCGGCGAAATATCCGGGAGAACCCACATAAGCACGTATTTCCCCGGTATGGTTGTCGATAACCAATGCGGCGCCATGGCGAACGTTGCGGGAGGCTAATCGTTTGACTACTTGCTCTACTTGGTTTTGGACAAATTTTTGTAAGGGCAAATCCAGGGTGGTGCGCACTTGAGAGGCGCTATCGGGTAGGCGTTGCGAGAGCCAAAATAGAAAATGCGGTGCGGCGACAATGCCTTTTTCGGGAGATAGCAGTTGCGGCGATGTTTGCATGGCTTTTTGCGCGCGATCGCGGGAAATATATCCCTCTGCTGCCATGCGGTTGAGAATGTATTCCTGTCGTTGTTGCAGTTCCCACAAACCGTAGTAGGGATTGAAGCGATTGGGTGCGTTGGGAATGGCGGCTAGCATGGTGGCTTGTGCTAGGCTTAAATCGGCGGCTGGTACGCCAAAATAGGTCCGTGCGGCGGCTTCTACGCCATAGAGATTGCCTCCCATGGGAAGACGGTTGAGGTAGGCATGAAAAATTTCGTCTTTGCTGCTGCCGGCTTCGATGCGCCAGGAACGCCAGGCTTCTTGGATTTTGGTGGGAAGGGTGCGGGGTGCGGGTTCTACCATCCGTGCCAGTTGCATGGTGATGGTGGAAGCACCGCTGACGATTTTGCCGGTATGATAGGCTTCTAGCAAGGCTCTTCCAATGGCAAGCGTATCCACGCCGCTGTGTTGGTAAAAGCGTTGGTCTTCGGCGGCGAGGATGGCTTGTTGGAAATACGGTGAAATTTGTTCTAGGGGAACGACGGCGGTGTGTTCTTGGTTTCTGGTTAGCAAGGTTCCCAAGGGCAATCCGTGGCTCGCGCGAAAGGAAATGGCTTGCTGCTGGGGAACCAAATCGCTGGCGTGTATCGGTGCCAAGTAGGGAAGCGATCGCCCCAACAACAGCAACAAAAGTGCAGCCAGCAAGAGCTTCATCCAGCGGCGACGGGGAGAGAACAACCACTGCCCCATGGATTTGATTTTACGCCCAATTCCACGCATGTAGGACCATTTTCTAATGCTTAGCTAATTCTATTTTGCCGTAGCTTGGCCCTGGCGTGGGAGAAAGTTCTCTGTCTATGTAGGTTTCGTTATTCTTGGTTGGGATTGGTTGACAGTTTTGTATTATCTATGTAGTATTAAAGTATAGTCTTGCTAAGATTAGATCGATCGCAGTTGTTTCGCAAGTATTCCACCAAAAAACGAAATTAACGCCATGAATGTTTTGCATAACCAGAAGGTAGGAAAGGTTTTTCTTGTCCGCATGATGCCTTTTGCGGCTGATAAAAGAATTTAAGTTTCCGCTGGTGTTGGCTATTCCAGGCAGTTATTTCTTGCAGCGATTGGCTCGCGATCGCAAATTATCGATCGATATGGGAACATTTTTTCGATCCAAATGGGTCTGTTGTTTTGAAAAGCCATCAAAAAGAGTGCATAACTACTGTCTGGTGAGAAGTAAGGGGAAACGGGGGGAAAACCGCCGTTAACGCATCTACACAACTTCATCAAATTTATGGAGTTTCCTACAAGTACAAGTTTTGTCGTCAATTGCAAACGCATAAAGTGCAGCAGCAGAACTTGCAGATAGCGTCACTCGGTTGGAATCGAGATGTTTGTACTTCCATCAGTTCTCCAGTCTGTGCTTGCCAACTTGCAAATGTCGTATCTCCTGCACTGATTTTTGCTGAATTCTAGTACGAACGAGTGGATAAGGAGAACAAAGGCGATACGCTCGCACCCACTGCCAATACTTCCCCTGCTGGAGGTGACTTCTCAGATGTCTAAAAAAATCCGCCACCACGAAGAAGATGGCTACATCTTCATCCCCGATGGCAAGCAACCCGATCGCTACATCCGGATTCCGTTCAATGCCAAAGATGGCGAACCCCACAACCATCACTCCAACGGAGATGACAAAGATTCGGAGGAACTGGGTTTCGGCGGTTTCGTTGTAGCTGTTGGTATTTCTGTGATTCTGGCACTGATTTTAGCCTAAAATCAATTGTCTCACATCTAGCAGCCATCCGATACGCAATCCGGTACAAAAAACCGCAAAACCCTAAGGGCAGTGCCCCTGTGTTTCCCCCGATTGGTGGGCAATCACGGGGGTTCTCCCTACAGCAAATTGTGGTTTTTGCGTCACGAAATTTGGTATTAGGGTTGGTTCTGCCAGCTGCTATTTGCCAATGGTATCGTAGTTGTGGGATGGAGAAAGGAGCGATCGCGCTTTTTTCCCATATTTTTTGCACCCATAAAAATCCCCTGACCGCAAGCCAGAGGAATCCGCGAACATCCCAATTTTGCCAATAAATAAAGTACAAATCTTTTGGCTGGGAAATGGCTGGAAAAGAAGCGATCGCCAGCCAAAAGTGATGCCAATTATTGTACTCTGAGGAATCCTAATTGGAATTAGAATTGTTGGAATTAGAATTGGGCTGTTGCTGGGTTTCTCTGAGCATTTGCACCGCTCTTTGCCGCAATTGCCGATCTTGGCGGATAGCATTTTGAATTTCTTGAAACCGGTTAGGTTCCAAGCCTTCCTCGCGAACGGCTTGCTGGATTTTGCTTTGCGTTTCCTGCTCGATTTGGCGGATGCGATTGGTGGCTTGCTGGAACTTCTGTTTTTCCTCTTGGCTGAGATTCATGTTGCTATCGCCATTGCCATTTCCTTGCCGCTGTTGCAAGAACTGTCTGTATCGATCCAAACTCAGCCCTCGGTCTTTAATTTCTTGCCGCATTTGATTGATAGATTGTTTGCGAATGGATTGAATGGTTTGGAAAGCACTCACAAAGTTGCGCAGTTCCTCATCTCCCACCGAGACGGTTTGTTGCGTTTGTTGGGGAGATTGTTGTTGGGGGGCACTTTGTTGGGCGACAGTAGAAACTGGGTTTCCTAGCACCAAAATAGAAGCAGCACTGCCCAATAGAATTGATTTGCCTAGCATGAAAATCCCAAAATACTTTCAGACTGAATCTATCCTACTCAACTGCAAAAAATTCAGCAACCACCATAGCCGTTGTTTTCCTTCTTTATCCGCCCCTACCAAAACCATGTTAAACCTACATCCCATTTGCGCCCAAAAGCTACCATGAAAGCTCGCCAGTACGCCCAAAAGGGCACTTCCGCAATTTTATCTCTCTGTTGGCCAAAAAGCGATCGCTTCTGCCATGGAACGGAAAAATTTTAATGAAAACTTTATATTTTCTGGTATATTTTCTATCTTGTATGGGAAAGACTCCTCCCAGAAAACCAGTCACCGCGATCGCTTTTATATGGATTGAAGTTGCAAATATCCAGGCGGCACCGTACGAGTCAGCCAAATTCCCTCGCCTACGTGATAAAAAGCATACCCATCAGCATACATCGCCGCAGCATTAACAGAAAAAAGTCGCGATCGCCCCTTACGTCTGCCCACAGCCCAAGCACCTTCCGGATATTCGTAAAGATGAACGAACTGCCGCCCCATCGATTGTAACCCTTCCTGTTGAATCGACCCAACAAATTGTGCTGCCGTACCGTGATAGAGAACCGACGGCGGTGCTTCCGGCTTACGTTCCAAATCCACAGAAAACGAATGTCCGTATGCCGCACGAATGCGAAACAGCGAAGGATTGGCTACTGGATCGCCACTTTCTTCTTTATCTATGGGTTCTAACGCAAACCGAGGTTTATCCGACTTTTGAATCACATCAACAATCTCTTCGGCAGCCATCTCCACCCCATATTCGCGAAAAGTCGATAGCAGGGTTTCCAAATTCACCCAACCCCCCGGATCCAATTCCAAACCAATCCGATGGGGATCGTGCCGCAGAATTTTGGAAAGATATTTGCTGACCTTTTTTCTTCGTTTGGCATCCATACAAACAATCTAAGAAACCGGCACTTCTGTATTTTCGCTGGTTTCCGCAAACAAGGGGGTACTCAAATACCGTTCCCCGCCACTGGGTTGAATAACTACTAGCCGTTTTCCCCTCCATTTAGCCTTCTGTCCTAATTGCAAAGCCGCATAGACGGCTGCCCCCGTAGAAATGCCACTCAGAATTCCTTCCTCTTTCGCCAGTTCTCGCCCTATTTTATAAGCTTGTTCCTCGCTAACGGTAACAATTTCATCAATCAAATCCACCCGCAAAACATCGGGAACGAACCCAGCACCAATCCCCTGTAAATTGTGGACTTGGGAACAACCGCCACTCAAAACCGGACTCAACGTTGGTTCCACCGCAATCAACTGCAAATCGTTTTTTTTCTGTTTCAAATAACGTCCTGCCCCCGTAAGCGTACCGCCAGTACCCACTCCCAACACCACAGCATCCAACTCACCATCGGTATCCTGCCAAAGTTCCACCCCCGTTGTGGTATAGTGAATTTTGGGATTGGCGGGATTGCTAAACTGTTGGGGAGAAAACGAATTGGGAATTGTTGCCAACAGTTCGTTAGCACGCGCGATCGCACCTGCCATATCCAACTTCGCCGGCGTCGTGTCAATTTCCGCCCCATAAGCTTGCAACAGCTGCATACGTTCCCGACTCATATTCTCCGGCATCGTCAAAATCGTGCGATATCCCTTCGCCGCACAAACCATTGCCAAACCAATCCCCGTATTGCCGGAAGTAGACTCAACAATCGTAGATTTGCCCGGTTCGATCAACCCACTGCGTTCCGCTTCCGCCACCATACTAATAGCAATGCGGTCTTTCACCGACTTCGCCGGATTGAAACTTTCCAGCTTCAACACAATTTCCGCCACGCAATCGTACTGTTGGGGCAATTTGTTCAACCGCACCAACGGCGTACGCCCGATAATTTCAGTAATATCGTTGTAAATTTGCATGTTTTTTCCCTAATGTCTATATCGCAGTTTTTCGTTTTTAAAACACCATCAACGGAAAGAAAACCACCGTCAACCCCAGCATCAACAAAATATGGGGAAGATTGGCTTTCACAAACCGCTTGGTAATCCCCGATAGCAGATAAACGCTAAACCCAAAAGACCACAACAGCACCACACCTTGCAAGAAATTAGCTACATCCAAACTCCAGGTTAGCGTCGGCAGCATACCACCGCTAAAACCAGCCGTACGCGCTAATGTGGGCAAAAGCGTTCCCGACTCGGTAATCGCCGTGGGGATATAGTATGCCAAATTGGCACCCAGGGTGAGAGGCAGATAGGCATAGATAACCTGGAGGTATTCGGGAAATGTCTGTTGCCCGCTAGGAAAGACCAAACGCATCCACAAGCGCGTCAGTTGGTGGATTCCATAGGTTAACACAAAGGGAATACTTAACAGCAGGGATACCACTGGCAAAGAAACCAACAAATGTTCCGAATCCAAGGGAATATCGCCCCAACCAAACCAGCTGAGAAATTTATTGCCTTGGTGCATGAAAACGCCACCCAGCAATAGCACCAGCAACGCCACTTCTGCCCAAAATGGCTGGTGATTTTCCAGGATGTCGGCGGCGGGAAAGCGCAGATTGAGCTGTACGGAACGATTGGGGCAGGCTTTCAAACAGGTCATGCAGAACATGCAATCGCGATTGTCTTTTAATTGGGCGGGATGGGAATAGAGGGGGCAGCCGCCGGTGGCTTGCCCTTCGGTGGGCAAAGGATCGGGAAAGTTTACTGGGGTGGCATCGCTGCCTTTGTAGCAGCCAAAGGTACTGCACTGACTGCCACACACTTGTTGGGTCGATCGCAATTCCACAACGGAGAGTTTGGCAAATAATCCGTTCATGCCGCCGATGGGGCACAGGTAGCGGCACCACAGGCGACGTTCGTAAATTAGGCTAAAGATAATGGCACCGCCGGTGATAATCATTAACAACCAGGCGGAGAGGTAGGCGCTGTGGGGCAAATCCCAGAGTTTTTCCCAGATGTAAATGGCGACGAATCCTGCCCAAAGCCACCAAGCGCCCCAACGATTTAAGGCTTTGGTGTTCCAAGGTTTGAGGGAACGGGGGAATATCCACAAGGAAAGGTTGCGCAACCATTCAGCGGTTATCATAAAGGGACATACGGAACACCACAAACGCCCTAAAATGGGGAACAACAGCAGGTAAAAAGGCCACCACCACGCCCAGAATAAGTGCAAGGTGATACTTTCGTCGCGCCCTTGCGGTCCGATGAAGCCCATGAGGGTGACGGGAACAAAGACAAGCATCATTAAAATCCAGGTGCGCTGGGGCCACCAGTCGCTGAGGAGGAATTTGCGCAAGCCGGGGATAAAGTTGAGTAAATCGATGCGAAAGCTGTTTTTCTGGGATTCTACCGACCACAAGACTTGTTCGGGGATGACGGTTTGCCCGCTTGGGGTCATGGCGACGGCGCGTTCGAGGATGGCGGCGAGTTCGGCGATGTTGCCGGGGTAGTTGTAGCTAATTAAGCGCCGCAGGTCGGCTTGGTCGAGTTCGAGGAAGGGGCGATCGCTTTCTTGACAAAACTTACGAACGAAGTGGCGGGCAAATTCGCCAATATCGGCTTTGCGTTGTGTGAGGGGTGGAAGTTTGATGGTGTGGTGGTCGATGTCGGGGAGGTTTAATTTCTGCGGGGCGATGAGAATTAGGCGAACGGAGATTTGTCGAGGGGTGGTGGCATGGTTGCGGTAGATGGTGCCGGTTTTTAGGTATTCAAACAGCCGTTCGCGGTCGGATTTGCTGAGCAAATGCACGTTGTCGATGGCGAGGGTGCCGCGTTCGACCAGTTCTAGGATGCCAATGGTGTGTTCGCCGCTGCCAAAAATGCGATCGCTGTTGATGGTACCTCCTGCTTCGCGAACCAGGGTGGCGCAGTCAATTTCGGCGAAGGGTTGGTTTTGTAGGGAGGATTGTTGGTGGATTAAGCCGGCGATGAAGGTTTTGCCGGTACCCCGCTGGGCTTGGAAAACAATGGGTTTTTGGTCTTGACTGGCGGTTTCGACGGATTTGGCGAGTTTTTGGCTGGGTTTGCTGGAACCCACGATGCCTTCTTGGTTGGGCAGGGGTTGCAGGTAGGGTTGCAATCCCTGAATTCGGGCTTGTTCGCTGGCGATTCGTTCGGTAAATCGCTCTAGGTCTTGTACCAACAGGCTGGTAATGGCTTGCTGCAGGTCGGGATATTTTTGGGTGAGGGTTTGGAGGGTATCCCGATGCAGAAACCAAACTTCGCTGCTGGTAAGCGCGATCGCATTGGCTTGGTATTTATGTTGCCATTGGTTGCTGACCAGGGGCAAGTAGCCAAAAACTTCCCCGGCGTTGCGATAGGTGATGTGGCTTTTGCCGACGGGGGATTGGCGGTAAATTTCTACGGTTCCCCATTTGAGGAAATAGATGCCTTGGGGGGTTTGGTTTTCTTGGTAAATAGGGGTGTTGGCGGGGATGGGCAAAGCTTGTAAGTGACGGGCGATCGCATTTATGGTATCGTCGCTCATTTTCCCCCAAACCCGGTGAAAGGCAAGCCAGTTTTCATATTCTAGGTATTCGTAGGGATCGGCGGGAACTTTGGCAGGTTCGGGATAGAGAGGAATGGAGGTATCAGGCATTTTGGATCGGTGGAAATTAACAACAACGGGATGGATAAATATTCTGAGGGCGTTGGCTGGCAAGATTCATCAATTGTTCGTATGTAAAGTTGTTCAGTTGGTTATATAACGGGCAAACGATTGTAGGATTCCGCGCGATCGCAGCTACCAGTCACGGCAAAGGTGGCCTCGATCTGAATATAAGTAATTCTACTTATTGCCCTGCTGGGGTCTTTTTTAATTTTGAATGTAGACTTTTTAGCTATTTAGGTATTCGCCAACGCCTACAGAGCATTACTTTTTTGTACTTTGTACGATCCAAGCTAGCTTTGTCAACCACGATACGAAATCCACAACGGCGATCGCTTCCCTTCTCTACAAAAGCCGGGAACAGCGATCGCTATCCACCCTTGACAACCAACTCCGAACCGAATTATGGTGATAATGATTATCGTTATCAAATTGTAGCGAGGGATGCCGCCCAAAAACAATTGAATATATTTTTCAATAAACAACCAAAATATAGATAAAGACAAAATATGTATAAAATTCAAATTTTCCATATATCGGGAAAAACAGGCAAAAGCGATCGCTGGTAACTCGGAGATAGACGACCCCAATACTGGTTGCAAAGTTGCAAATTATTTTTAATAAAATTAGAATGCAATCGTTAAACATGATTTGCAACAAAAGTCCAGCCCTGCAAGTCGGGACCACCGAATCGCTGAGGAGATGCCAACAAATGAGCACCAGCATGTTACCCTCACTATCAACCAAAAGCCGCAGTTCTCGTTGGGGAACGCTTCGCGATCGCTTAGGAGACAATCGCTTGCTGTTTTACCGCAAAGGTCAAGAGATTTGCTCCAGACTTCCTGGTGTATGGCAAGTTTGCCAGGGATACGTGCAGGTAAGTACATTTTATTCAAATGGAGACGAAGGCTTAGTTGGTTGGGTTGGTCCGAATCTGTGTTTTGGGTCTTGGTTGACTTCCTTGCCCACCTATCAAGCCAAAGCTCAGTCAGATGTCTATTTAACTTGGTATTCCATGACCGAAATCGAATCTTCGCCCACCCTAGCGCAACAGCTACTGCCGCAAATCAACCAGCGACTGCAGCAAGTGGAGGCATTGTTAGCGATCGCGGGACAGCGTCGTGTTGAAACACGTTTGCAACAACTTCTGCAATGGCTGCAACAGGAAATGGGAGAAACCACCCCCCAAGGAACCCGAATTGGCATTCGCCTCACCCACCAAGAACTCGCCAACGCCATCAGTACCAGCCGCGTTACCGTTACCCGCCTAATGGGTAAATTCCAAGACCAAGGCATTCTCAGTTTTGACGAGAAGCGGCGCATGATTCTCAAAAAGCATCTTCCCGCAGCTACCGAATCCTGAAAAACCTCGCTAATGGGTACTTGCCAGTGGAGGAGGGGGAGGAGTGGGAGGAGTGGGAGGAGTGGGAGGAGTGGGAGGAGTGGGAGGAGTGGGAGGAGTGGGAGGAGGAGGAGGAGTGGGAGGAGGGGGAGGAGGGGGAGGACCGAAGATTTGGTATTACACCAGTTCTGAAAAACAACGATTGTCTGGAATTTCTCAATTGCCCTGGTAGGGGCGATCGCGCGTTGCGCCCCTACCAAAACACCTGGCTTTCTGGGAGAATTTTTACAAAACTTTACTCCCAAACACTTGCAAATTTTTGCCAATAAAGTTTGAATAGGTACCCAAGGTTGTTGAATATAATTTTCAACAATTAGCAACCGTTCACGAGGTCCAATGTCATGAGCACAACCACATTGCCATCACCATCCAACTACGGTTGGTGGGCAGGGAACGCTCGCTTCACCGATTTATCGGGGAAACTGTTGGGCGCGCACGTCGCTCACAGCGGTTTAATCGCCTTTTGGGCAGGTTCCTTTACCCTCTTCGAACTCGCCCAATACAACCCAGCACAACCCATGTACGAACAAGGGTTGATTCTGCTGCCCCATCTCGCCACCTTAGGATTGGGAGTTGCCGATGGCGGGGAAATTGCAGATACCTATCCCTTCTTCGTTATTGGCGTTTTGCATCTGGTTGGTTCTGCCGTCTTGGGTGCTGGTGGCATTTACCACGCCGTCTTCGGTCCGCGCGTACTGTCGCGAGACGATACCTTTGCTGGCTTTTTCGGCTACAGCTGGCAGGATACCAACAAAATGACCACCATTCTCGGCATTCATCTAATTTTGCTGGGATTGGGGGCTTGGTTGTTGGTCACCAAAGCCATGTTTTGGGGCGGTTTGTACGACCCCAATGCAGAAGCAGTACGAGTGGTCACCCAACCCACCTTCAACCCAGTTCAAATCTTCGGCTATCTGGTGGGCAGTCAAGGCATGGCTGCTGTGGATAACCTAGAAGACCTGGTCGGCGGTCACGCTTGGGTCGGCTTTCTCTGCGTTGTTGGCGGCTTGTGGCATATTGCCAGCAAACCCTTTGGTTGGACCAAGCGTTTGTTCGTATGGTCTGGGGAAGCTTATCTTTCCTATAGTTTGGGGGCTTTGGCTTATATGGGTGTTTTGGCGGCTTATTTCGTTACCGTCAACGACTTTGCCTATCCAGAAGTCTTTTACGGTCCCGTCGGCTTGCAAGAAGCATCCGGTGCTGTCACCGCACGGACTTGGCTGGCGACAGCCCATATAGCTTTGGCGGCTGTTTTCTTAGCTGGCCATCTTTGGCACGCCATTCGCGCTCGCATGAAGGCATTAGGAGGCACGAACCTATGACGGCAACAACCACGGTTCCAGAACGAGCTTACGGTTGGTGGGCAGGCAATGCGCGTTTGACGAACCTTTCCGGAAAATTACTAGGCGCGCACGTCGCACAAGCAGCCTTAATCGTGTTCTGGGCAGGCGCGTTTACCCTCTTCGAACTTTCTCGTTACCATCCCGGCGAACCTTTATACGAACAAGGACTGATTCTGCTGCCGCATTTGGCAACTTTGGGATTTGGTGTTGCCGAGGGCGGACAAATTGTGGACACCTATCCTTATTTGGTTGTCGGGGTGCTGCATTTGGTAAGTTCCGCCGTTTTGGCAGCTGGTGGTGTCTACCACGCTTTGTTAGGTCCGGAGGTTTTGCCGCAAGAGAAGTCGATTCCTGGCTTTTTCGGCTACGACTGGCAAGACCAGGACAAAATGACCTCGATTTTGGGCATTCACTTGATTTTGCTGGGATTGGGAGCGTTGCTGCTGGCTTTTAAGGCGACCTACGCTGGCGGTTTGTACGATGCCAATATTCAATCCGTTCGCGTTGTCAGCAACCCGACGTTCAATCCCATCCGCATTTTTGGCTACCTGGTGGGATCGCAAGGTCCAGCAGGAATGGCTGCTGTGGATAACCTGGAGGACCTGGTTGGCGGTCATATCTGGGTTGGACTTTTGTGTATCGGCGGTGGCATTTGGCACGTGGTCTCGAAACCTTATAAATGGGCGCGAGATGTGCTGTATTGGTCTGGCGAAGCTTATTTGTCTTACAGTCTAGGGGCTTTGGCGTATGCCGGATTTTTGGCTGCTTATTTTGTCACGACCAACGACCTGGCTTATCCGGTGGAATTTTACGGACCGTTGGGTTGGTCGGAAACGGCTAATGGTGCGATCGCGCCTCGTACTTGGCTGGCAACGACCCATGTGGTTTTGGCTACGTTGCTGTTGGTAGGGCACATCTGGCATGCGGTCAGAGTGCGATCGCGTGCTGGTGGCTTTGACATGCGTCGCGGTGTCTTTGCTGCCAATACTGGTTCTGGCGAAGCCACGCTGATATTTTTGGCCAATTTGCCCGTTTACCGTCGCGGCTTATCGCCCATGTGGCGTGGATTGGAAATTGGCATGGCTCACGGTTATTTCTTGGTGGGTCCGTTTGTGACGCTCAGTCCGTTCTCCGAACCTAGTTGGATTCGCCAAACTGCCTTGCTAGCTGCTGCTGCAATTATCGGCATCGTCACCGTCGTTCTCGCTGCTTGTCGGGAAGGCACCATCTTCTACTGGCTGCAAGACCAACAAGATTGGAATCAATTTCGCGCTAGCTTCCTAATTGGCGGCGTTGGCGGCGCTTGGGTCGCTTACTTTCTTTTGCAAAACTTTGAGGTCATCGATGCTATCTTTCGCGGCACGATTAACTAACTTGCATTGAGGAGGCATTCATGCAAACTTACGGAAACTTTCAAGTCCGATATGGATGGTGGGCGGGAAACGCCCGGCTGGCGAATTTATCCGGTACGTTTCTCACCGCCCACATTGCCCACGCTGCCCTGATTGTGTTTTGGGCAGGCGCATTTACCCTCTTTGAACTCTCCCAGTATAACCCAGCAACCCCCATGTACGAACAGGGGTTGATTCTGTTGCCCCATCTGGCGGCTTTAGGCTTGGGCATGACAGAAGGCGCAGAAGCGATCGACACCTATCCCTTTTACGTGGTGGGTGTGGTCCATCTGATTTCTTCTGGCGTGTTGGGATTTGGTGCTTTCTTCCACCAAACGCGCGTTCCCAGCGATTTGCAACAGGCTTCCGGTGGTGCTGCCAAGTTCCATTTTGAGTGGAACGACCCGAAAAAACTGGGGTCTATCCTCGGTATCCACTTGATTTTCCTGGGATTGGGTGCATTGCTCTTTGTTTTCCACGCCACCGCTGGTGGTGGTCTCTACGACCCCAATTTGGGTGAAGTTCGTCAGGTGAGCAATCCCACCCTCAACCCTTGGGTTATCTACAGCTATCAAACTGATTTCCTCTGGGTTGACAATTTAGAAGATTTGGTTGGCGGTCATATCTACGTTGCCATTTTGCTGTTGGCAGGCGGGATTTGGCATATCGTGCAGGAACCGTTTGCTTGGGCGAAACGCTTGCTCAACTTCTCTGGGGAAGCCATTTTGTCTTACTCTTTAGGGGGAATTGCCTTGGCAGGATTCGTTGCCACTGCCTTCTGTGCTTTCAATACCCTGGCTTATCCGGTGGAATTTTACGGTCCCACGTTGGAGTTGCAGGTCAGTTTCGTACCGTATTTTGCGGATACAGCTGAGTTGGAACCAGGAACGTATACGCCTCGGGCTTGGCTGGCCAACGCTCACTTTTTCCTTGCCTTTTTCTTCTTGCAGGGTCACCTCTGGCATGCTTTGCGCGCTGCTGGGGTCGATTTCAGCAAGATTGCCCAACTTTGGGAAGGGCGCTCCTCCGAAATGGTGGCTTCTTCTCCTTCCCAGGAAGCCGTGGGCACTTCTCGGTAGGATTCGCGAACTAACTTTGGGAAGGTTGCCATAGAGTCTCTTGAAGGTGGGGGCGTTTCGCAAAGCGCCCCTACCAGACCATTTGGTGAGTTTGCTTGGGAATGCTTGGTATTGGGAGATTTATCGTGATGGTTGACACGAGTTTCGATCTATTGGTTCTTTTTCGTGGTATATTTGCTTGGTTGTTTGTTGGTTTGTTGCTATCGGCTTTCTGGCGCAATCTCAGGAAAGGTGTTGCTCAAATAAAGCGCGTACATCAAATCCCTTGCGATCGCTGTGCCTTTTGTACGGGAGATTATCGACTCAAATGCACCGTACAATGGAGGCTTTTACGGAACAAGCGATTAACTGTAGCGACTTCAAACACGCAAACGCCTATTTGGATTACCAGCAACCGGAACCTCCCTATTGAAAACATTTTTTAATAAGTAGGGTGGGCATTGCCCACCCTACAATTCTTACTTAATCAGAACATTCCTATTGAAAACATTTTTTAAATCAACTCAAATGCACCGTACCAATGGAGGCTTTTACGGAACAAGCGATTAACTGTAGCGACTTCAAACACGCAAACGCCTATTTGGATTACCAGCAACCGGAACATTCCTATTGAAAACATTTTTTAATAAGGGTGGGCATTGCCCACCCTACAATTCTTACTTAATCGGAACATTCCTATTGAAAACATTTTTTAATAAGTAGTTGGGTGGGCATTGCCCACCCTACAATTCTTACTCAATTTCTATTTTATAAGGCATCAAAGCGTAGATATGCTGTGGGTCATTGAGGGTTGCCAGCAACTCCATTTGCTGTTTGAGGCGCTGCCACTCCTGCTGTAACTGACTTTCCACCAGCGAACCTTCCCCATCCACACCGAGACGACTTTGCAGGATTTGTTTCAACAAACGTTCCTCAAAACTGCTACGTTTGGGATACTCTTGCACCTGCCATTGGTCCAATTCTGCCATAGATGCCGCCGCCGCGATCGCATCTTCCAACCCCCCCAACTCATCCACCAACCCAACTTTTTGCGCCTGAACCCCAGACCAAACGCGACCCTGCGCCAAATCCGCTACTTGCGATCGTTCCAACTCCCGACCTTGGGCAACATCCGCCAAAAAGCGATCGTAGGATTGCTGTACCATCTGCCGCAATTTTTGCATCTCCGCCTCCGTTTTGGGGCGGCTAATCGTATTTAAATCCGCAAATGGATTGGTTTTTACCCCATCCCAGGTAATCCCCAACTCATTGCCCAACTCCTGAACGTTGGGAAGCAAACCATATACCCCAATCGACCCCGTAATCGTATTCGGTTCCGCATAAATCTTGCTGCCATAGGTAGAAATGAGATAGCCACCAGAAGCCGCATAATTCCCCATAGAAATCACAATGGGTTTCTTTTGTTGGGTAAGCTTCACTTCCCGTTGAATCACCTCCGAAGCCGTAGCGCTGCCCCCAGGGCTGTTTACCCGCATGACAATCGCTTTCACATTCTCATCCTCGCGCAACTTGCGTAACCGTCGGGAAAACCGATTGCTACCCACCTGCTGCAAAGTACCGCTACCGGGAACAATCGCTCCTTCTGCGTAAACAACCGCTACTTGATTGTTCGCTTCCTCTTCACTACCATCAAAACCATTCTCGAGGCTACTCTTATATTTGACCATGCCCACATTCCGGAAAGAAGCGGTATCTTCGCCACTTTGCTCGGTCAACTCCCGCAACTGCGCCGTTACCTCATCAAAATAAGCTACCTCATCCACCAAATTTTCCGATTTCGCCGTTGGGGGTTGGATCAAGCCCCACTTGCTAGCCACTATCTGCAACCCTTGAGCGTCAATTTCCCGGTTGCGGCTGGCAGTCATCCGAAATTCTCGCCAAATATCATCGAGCAATTGCTGGGTTTGCTGGCGGTTGGCATCGCTTAACTCCGTTCGTTGGTAAGGTTCCACCGCCGACTTGTATTTGCCAGCGCGAACCACCTGAATGCCAATACCGTATTTATCCAGTGCCTCCTTATAAAAAGCGGTACGGGAACTAAAACCGTTAATCAACACCATGCCAGAGGGATTGACAAATACTTTATTCGCCGCAGAAGCCAAATAATATTCTTTTTCGCTCCAATTCAGGTCGTAGGCGTAGATAGGTTTGCCCGATTCCCGGAATTCATCCAAAGCCTGGCGTACTTCCCGCAAAATAGCATATCCAGTACTGGTTTCGGCATTTGTTCCCCGCAGGTACAACCCCACAATTTTGTCGTCTTCCGCCGCTGCTTCCAACGTTTGCAAAACATTGCGCAAGGTAAGAACGCTTTCATCCGGTTCGCCGAGGGCACTTTCCACCGCTTGGCGGCTACTTAATTGCGGTTGGGTATCGCGAATGGTAGCCGATAGGTCAAAAACCAAAACCGATTTATCTTCAACGGTGGGTTCTCCCGTTTTGCTGGCTGTGGAAACAATCAGCCATATGAGAGAGCCAAACCCAACGCCTAAAAATAGAAATAATCCTAAAAAGCTGCCTACAAGCGTGGCAAACGTATATTTCAAAAAGCTACGCATAAAAATTTACCAAGTCAATCGAGAATCTATTGAATTTTTTCCCAACACTGGGATTGGCGCAGTTGCTGGAAATTGGCATTTCCCGTGCAAAATAAGGCGGTTTTCATTTCTGCCATCAGAATATCCGCTAGCGTATAAACAGCTTCGGAAGACTCGGCTGCCGCTTGTAAAAATGGTCGGGCCAATCCTACTAAATCGGCACCCAATGCGATCGCTTTTGCTACCTCCAATCCATTTTGAATCCCACCAGAAGCAATCAGCGAAACCGGCAAATTCAACTGGTGAATGTTTTCCAAACACTCCGCCGTCGGCAACCCCCAATCAGCAAACGTTTGTCCCAAACGCCGAGATTTTACATCCGACGAACGCTGTCCTTCTACCTTAGCCCAAGAAGTGCCACCAGCACCAGCCACATCAATAGCCGCTACCCCCGCCGCCTGCAATTTCTGTGCCATCGCCGCCGAAATCCCATTGCCCACTTCCTTGGCAATCACCGGCACCCTCACCTTAGAACACAAGTCGGCAATTTTGTCAAGCAATCCCTGAAAATTAATATCCCCGCTTGTTTGCACGCATTCCTGCAACGGATTCAAATGCAAAATCAGCGCATCTGCTTGCAGCAAATCCACAGCCCGTTGGTACTCGTCAACCCCATATTGATAGTTCAGCTGCACCGCACCCAAATTGGCAAACAGCAAAGCATCGGGAGCAATTCGCCGCATGGCAAACGTATCCACCACTTCTGGCTTTTCCAACGCCACCCGCATCGACCCCACACCCATAGCAATTTGATAGGATTGGGCGACTTCTGCCAATCGTTCGTTAATGCGTTTGGCAGTTTCCGTACCGCCAGTCATAGAAGAAATCAACAAAGGTGCTTGTAAGAATTTCCCCAAAAAGCTGGTACTGCAATCAACCTCAGCACCATCCAGTTCCGGCAAACAGCAGTGAACGAAACGATAGCGTTCCAATCCCGTGGTGGTTTGACGAAATTGAACGTCGGATTCCAGACAGACACGCAGGTGGTCTGCCTTGCGGGTTTGGGTTTGTGCCCCACCGGCAGCGTTGGTATTGGCAGATGGTTCGCTCATAAAGGATAGTTGCTATAAGTAGGCGTTTTCAGTAGTTCCACAGTATCTTTGCCATCAATACTTTGCAGGCATACTTTCACTTTTTCGTCTTTTGAAGTTGGTAGATTTTTGCCGATAAAATCCGGGTGAATGGGCAATTCCCGATGTCCTCGGTCTACCAAGACAGCCAAACGTACGGCTTGGGGTCTACCGTAATCGTAAATGGCATTGAGAGCGGCGCGAATGGTGCGTCCGGTATAAATTACATCATCGACCAAAACAATGGTTTTGCCGTTAATGCTGGGAGGAATATTATCTTTGGCAGGAGTACGCAAGCCAATTTGGTCCAAATCATCGCGGTAGAAGGTAATATCGAGAGCCCCCACAAAAACATCCACCGATTCCAAAGTACGGATTTGCTCTGCCAGCATATGCGCCAAAGGCACACCTCGGGTGTAAATGCCGAGAAGGGCTAAATTATCCAAATCCGCTGTCCGTTCGATAATTTCCGAGGACAAACGAGTAATGGTGCGGCGAATTTCCTCTGAGGAGAGAATTTCAACGTTCATGAAAGTTGCATCAAATGGCGGCAGGTGGGGGTGGGAGCGTGGGAGCGTGGGGGCGTGCCGAGCTTGGGGGCGTGGGAGCTTGGGGGCGTGGGGGCGTGGGAGCGTACCGAGCGTGGGAAATGATAGTATTCCTTCCCCAGTTTAGAGCGAAAATCAGCGAGCTTATATTCCCATGTTATATCAAATCCGTACTGCGAAGACCCGATCGATTCCCAGGCTAAGGCGAAAACTTCTTGTGGTTTCCCCATCCATCCTCCCCCTCCTCCCACTCCTCCCCCTCCTCCCACTCCTCCCACTCCTCCCACTCCTCCCACTCCTCCCCCTCCTCCCACTCCTCCCACTCCTCCCCCTCCTCCCACTCCTCCCACTCCCCCTCCTGGTATCTCAAATGCGTACACATCGGATTTGGTATTAAAACATTTTGCCGGCTAGATTCGTGGCATTTTGGACAAAAATTTTCCATAAAAAAGCCAGAAGCCCAGCCAAGGGATTGCTGTAGCTTCTGACTGCAGAAAACAACCAAAATTGCGAGAATCGTTACCGAGAAACCGAAGCCATGTCTTCAGGGGATTGGGGTTGGTTGGCCATGGTCTGGGTCGATCCTACTTGAGCCAGCGTGTTTTGCATCAAGGGGGTTTGGGTGACCGCTCGATTGGCAATGGTAAATAGAGGATTGGATAAGATACCGGTAATGGTGGCAGCGACCATCGACAGAACCAATCCCACTTGCAACGGACGCATGCCGGGCAAACGCCAGTCAACCGCTGGATAGTTGCGTACGGAGGCGGACATTTCTTGGGGTTCTTTGACTACCATCATTTTGACCACACGGATGTAGTAGTAGATGGAGGCTACGCTGGCAATCAATCCCAGGAAGACCAGCAAATACAAACCGGCTTGCCAACCTGCCCAGAACAGATACAGTTTGCCAAAGAAACCAGCCAAAGGTGGAATACCACCGAGAGACAGCAGGCAAATGCTCAAAGCAGCGGTGAGCAAGGGGTCTTTTTGGTACAATCCCGCGTATTCGCTAATTTGGTCGGTGCCGGTACGTAGGGAGAACAGAATCACGCCGGCGAAAGCGCCCAAGTTCATGAACAGGTAAACCAGCAGGTAGAAAATGGTGCTGGAATAGCCAGCTTCCGTATCGGCAATCAACCCAATCATCAAAAAGCCGGCTTGACCGATGGAAGAATACGCCAGCATACGTTTGAGGCTGGTTTGTGCCAAAGCCACCACGTTGCCCAAAACCAAGCTGAGAATGGCGAGGGCGGTGAAAATAAAGTGCCACTGTTCGCTGACAGCCGGGAAAATAGAGAGTAACAGGCGAATGGCTAAGGCAAAACCGCCAGCTTTGGAACCGACAGATAAGAAGGCGACAACGGGAGTGGGAGACCCTTCGTATACGTCAGGGGTCCATTGGTGGAAAGGAGCTGCGGAAATTTTGAACGCGATGCCCGCGATCGCGAAAACTAAAGCGATAATAACAACGAGAGAATTATCGGCACTCGTGGCTGCCAAGCTAGCACCAATTTCCCCTAGGTTGGTTTCGCCGCCGGAAAAACCGTATAGCAGAGAAGCACTGTAAAGGAAAATTGCCGAACTAGCCGCTCCGATTAACAGATATTTCAAAGCCGCTTCGTTGGAGCGGGGATCGCGTTTCATATATCCGGTGAGGATATACGAAGACACGCTCAAAGTTTCCAGGGAAATAAATACAGCGACCAGCTCGTTGGCTCCTGACAGGAACATGGCACCCAGGGTAGCCGTCAGCAGAATGCCGATAAACTCAGCCATCGACGTGCTGCTGCGCTCTACATAGGAAACCGACATCAAAATGGTAAATACTGTTGAAAGGGCAATGATGCCGCGGAAGACAATGCTGAGATTATCGCCGCTGAAGCTACCCAAAAAGGCAATAGGTTCTGCACTATCCCAAAGGAAAAACAGGGAAACCATGGCAGCCAGCAAGCCAGCCACCGCTACGTAAGGGGTCCACCGCGAGGAGGAACGCCCTACAATTAAATCGCCGACGAGTACGACAAGTAACGTACCCACGACGATACTTTCTGGCAAAATAGCGCCGACATTCAGCTGTGCGGAAATTGCAGAAAAATCCATAGAGTTCAGTTAGGATGTGCGATAGCAAAAAGCGAATCAATGTCACCCTGCTATTTTACGGGAAAGGGGGTGCTGTTAGCAGCCACCTCCCGCTAGAGAAAAACGCAAACCTACTAATAAATAAATAAAATCGCGATCGCCACTACTTAATTTCATAGAAAAAAATAACGGGTGCGGCAGGACTCGAACCTGCGACTCGCTGCTTAGAAGGCAGCTACTCTATCCGGCTGAGTTACGCACCCTCGCAAGGGTTTCTTTCGAGCAATGACCGCCATTGCGCCGGTTAAATTATACCGATCGATGGGGGGATAAGGCAAGTCTGTAGCCCCAAGCGATCGCAGGTAGGAGCGTCGGAGCGTTGGAGTTTGGGAGATTTAGGAGATTTAGGAGATTTAGGAAATCAATCTATTTGTGTTGTGTCTCCCATGCTCGGTACGCTCGGTACACCCCCCACGCTCCCTTCCCAACTATCCAGAAAACCGTTCGGGGAATGTTGCGTTATAAACTAAGATAGATAAAAGCATAAACGTCAATTCGACCAGCAAACCTGGTTGTAAGTCAGGGTGGGCAACTGCATGTAATACTTAGCCAGGTCAGGGGAATGATGCTATTGGTAGAAATCCTATCCAATTGCTCTTGCATTGTATCTAGTGCGCTTCTGGCTCGTTAGGAGTCTTTGTTAAAGTGTCATGTTTATTCTGAAACGGCAGGATGTTGAAGTTTCCAGCGTTCAACACCCCAAAAGCGGCCAACAAATTCCAATTTTGACCTATCAGGGGCAAACCTTCCGCCTGATTACGGTCTTTAACGCGCAGCAAGCCGATGAAGCCAGAGCTTTTTGGCGGGAGCTTACGGATAACCGGGGCAAAGCTTGCGTACTTTTGGAAGAAGAAGAACGCTATAGCGTTTGGGGGAAAGTTCGTCTCGAACAGCTTAAAGAAAACTTGCATGCAGGTGCGAGTGGCGATGTAGCTCCTTTTTTTACACAAGCCTGCTTGCTCCTGTTGCAAGCCGTGTATTTCGATGTGGAAGACTTGCTCGGTACCAAACAGGCTGGTTCGTTTCAAAAGGAACTGGCGAATATACTCAGCCAGTGGCGTTTTCCCCAAGCCGAACAACCCCAACAGGTGAAAAAGTGGCTGGAAATTGACCCCCTTGAAGATCCCTCCGTTCCCAACTGGCAGGAACACCATCTAATTACATTGTTGCAAGAACTCCATCGTTTGGGAAAATCCTACTTTGGAAATGCTAGTTTTACAGAACGTGCCTTAGATATTCTGGAAGATATGGAAGCATCGGAAAAAAACCAGTTTTTGGATTGGATGAGAAAATCTCCCCTGGGAAAACTGTGGACGGTTGCCTAAAATTAGGCCAAAGCCAACACGATCTGTGGAGCTTCCTTCTCCATTTCTAGGGCAGTTCCCCGCGGAAATCTTTCCATGTAGAGCCATCTTTCCCTCATGCGACAGTGCTTTTTGCATCGCTGATTGCAGTCTCTGCCTAGCCCTTTTTCAGTTCTATTGCAGCCTAATTTGTCTGGCTGATTCGCCAACAGCCCAAGCAACCAAAGCCATGGAGCAATGGTTGGTTTGGGGGGGTGAATCCGGTAACTTGGTACCGCCAAGCTACCCGTTCCTATCCACTCATCGATCTGTTCTGTGCTGAGGAAAATCCATGAGCAGTACCTCCCAGAAAGCATCCAACGTCATCTGGCAAGCTTTATTCTCTTCCCAAACCCTGGTGGTTAGCGGTATCCTGTGGGGCTTTGTTTCTTTAATGTTCTTTTTGCTCTTCAGCGTGACCCTTCCAGGGGCAGGTAGTCCTTTATGGTATCTCATTGGTACCTACATTTTGGAACTGGGTGCCTTTTTGTTTGCAGGACTGTTGTGCCTGCGCAACTGGTTGAGTCCCAGAATTGTCAGTGGGAGAAACGTTTGGGCGGGAATTTGCATCGGGATGTTTAGCTACCTCATTGCCGGCTTGTTTTTTGGATTGTGGGAGCTAATCTTTGAACTAGACCCAGACGTATCCCCCGGAGATCTCTTTTATCTACTAAGCTATTTTGCAATTGGGATCAGTATGATCCTAGCGGTAATTTCCCGCCGCTTGAACCTAGAAATTTGGCAGTGGGGCGTTTTACTCGGTATTTTGGTGGCGGGTACGGCTTTTGCCTGGTGGCTTTCCAATCCGCCAGAGGTGGCTGAAGTTCCGGAATCCGATACTACGGCGGCGGTGGAAGTAGCGCCAGGGCGTTGGCAGGGTGGCAACTGGTTGGAAGCCCCTGCAATTGCTGCTGATGCCCAAATCCAGTCGCAAGCTTCCCCAGAAGCCTCACCATCACCATCACCATCACCATCACCATCACCATCGCCGGCAGCCTCCGAGGAGCCAGTACAGGAAGAAGAAGCCATCAACAATGCCCCCCAATGGGCAGAAACCCTAGATGAAAGTCTTTCTCCTTTTGCCAATTGGGTGAACTTGTTCTACATTATTGCCGATGTGTTCTTGCTGGTGATTGCTACAGCTTTGCTGCTTGCCTTTTGGGGCGGCAAATCTTCCCGTTCCTGGCAAATGATTGCCTTTGCCACCTTCTGCTTTTTCATTGCAGATATGTGGTTTAAGTACGCCGATACGCGCCTACCCGACTATCAAAGCGGTGCTTTGTTAGAAGTGTTCTACGTCCTTGCTGGCGTGTTATTTTGGATCGGTGCGGCTTTAGAGTATAGTCTATCTATGGCACCTTCTCGTTCTCGCCGTGCCCGCCGTCGTACGACCAGTGCTTCTTGAAATTTTTCTGGCAAGCCAAGGTCAGCGATGGTAAAGTCGTCAGGCAGTTGGGGCAAGCCGGTTTGGGCGGAACGAGAAAAGCCATTCTCCCCTTCAATCCTTTTCCTCAGGTCTGCGATCGCCAGGGGAAATTTACTGTAAATCTTGTTAAGGCGGTCAGTTCGACCGTGTCAGCCTGTGGAGAGGAAAACGCCCCGGTTGCCTCTAGGAAACAGGAAGATAACAGCAAGTTTAGCCGTTTTGGCTAAGTTTGTGTAAGTTTATCAGAACGGCTGGCAATTTGCTGTACTTACCGTAAAACAGTCGATTCATGGCTTCTAAAAAACTTACGGACGCTGACAAACAGGAAATTCTCCAACTTTACCGACAGCCAGAGGAAACGACGCTGACCCTGGCGAGTCGGTACGGGGTGAGCAATTCCACCATTAGTCGTTTTTTGAAAAGTACGCTCCCCAAATCCGAGTACGAATCCCTCATTCAGCAAAAACGCACAGCCCGCGCCCAAAGTGGCGTCTCAGAAGCGGAGGTGGAGGCAACGTCGATGCCTGGGGCGACCCCCTCGCCCGAGGCATCCCCTTCCCGGTCGGGAACGCCTCTACGACGCAAGCGCAAACGTCCTTCTGTTCCCAACGAAACCTCGACGGCAACCACGGTGGGGGAACAATGGTCGGTTTCGCCTTCCCCGGCAGCAGAGGAAGAAGCATCGAACCAACAGTTGGATTTGCTTTTCACCTCTGAGGAAACCAAGGACCAAAGCGGGGATCCTGGCAGTGCCTACGAAGTCCAACCGCAGGAATCGGACTCGGAAAGCACCCAGCAGTGGCAGGAAAGCATGGCGGAGAGCTTTTTTGGGGTCGGCGAAGACCTGGACCTCGAAGTGGATGAAGAGGATTTCGAGGATTTTGAAGATGAGGATTTTGAAGGGGAAAGTGCGGAGACGGAGGGTACTAACGGTCGGCGCTATTCCTTTTCAGGTACGTCGCGATCGCCGGAGGATGAGATCCAAATTCTGCCATTGCAGGCGGCTTCTTTCCCCAAAACCTGCTATTTGGTGGTCGATCGCGGTTCGGAGTTGATTGCCCGTCCGTTACGGGAGTTTAGCGATTTGGGCAAAATCCCCCAACCGGAAACCGACCAAATTGCCCTGCCGGTTTTCGACAACCACCGGGTTGCCCGCCGCTTTGCCAGCCGCGCTCAACGGGTGTGCAAGGTTCCCGATGCGAAGTTGTTTCAAAAGGTACGCCCCTACCTGCAAGCCAAGGGCATTACCCGTTTGCTGCTCAACGGACAGGTCTACGCTGTCTAAACGCGATCGCGGTTGGGGGGTCGGCGCGTTTTTTTCTTGCTGTTGGCAGGGAAGACAATCTGCCACAACCCCCCAGCCAGCAAACCAATAACCACACTGCAGGCAAACACAAAGCCAAAGGGAATGGGAACCGACTGAAAGGTCAAAAACCACAGGGTGACTGGTTCGGCGTTTTGCATGGCCACGATCGCAATGGCAAGCAACCAAACACTTACAAGGCTCGATGCCAAAAATATAGCCATACCTAGCATAAAAATGAATATTTGTCAAAAAACCATCGGGAAAACCAGCTGCTGGCCCGATGGTCTATTTTGGATACTACCATTTTTCCACAAGAGCAATTGCGTTCGCTTGTGCCCATCCCCCCTTTGATACGGAATCCGCACTGGCAAGACCCGCAGCGCCACCCCCGAGGAACAATCCCCTGTCGTCGCCCTTGTCAAGGGAAACGGTGCGAGTGGCGTTGGTAGTTGAGAAACATCGGATTGGGTATGAAAGGGGGGTCCGAGGGCAATTTCTAGCAGGATTTTAAAGAAACAATCTTATTGCTTTTGCAGGGCCTCCTGCATGTAGGCACTCAGCTGTCTCTGTTTCTCTTCAGAAGTAGTTTCCAGATACACCCGCATTAACGGTTCGGTTCCGGAAGGACGCAGCAAAATCCAACCGCCATCTTCCAGATAGAGTTTGGTACCATCTTTACGTCCCACTTCTTTCACGCCGATGCCAGCAATTTCCTGGGGAGGATGGTTGCCAAATTGCTCTAAAATTGCTTGCTTGCGTTCTTCTTCTAGATGCAAATCCAACCGCTGGTTGTACACCGGTCCGTTGGCTTCTGCGATCGCTTCTTCCACCAACTGGCTGAGGGGTTTACCCTCATAGGCCATAGCTTCCGCAATCAGCAAATCTGCCAGAATGCCATCTTTCTCCGGAATGTGACCGAGAACGCTCAAACCGCCGGATTCTTCACCGCCGATCAGCACATCGGTTTCCCGCATTTTGGCACCTACGTATTTAAATCCTACCGCAGTTTCGTAGGTAGGCAAGCCGTATTTAGCCGCCCAACTATCCAACAGATGGGTGGTTGCCACCGTACGTACGATCGCGCCGGTTAGCCCTTTATTTTTCACCAAATGGCGCGCCAGCAGCAGCAAAATAGTATTGGGGGTCAAGACATTGCCCTGTTCGTCAACCACCCCAAAGCGATCGCCATCGCCATCGGTTGCCAAGCCCAAATCCGCTCGATCTTGCTTGACCGCTGCCACCAACTCTTGCAACTGTTCCGCTTTGGGTTCCGGCATGCCGCCGCCAAACAAAACATCGCGGTGGGTATGAAAAGATTCCACCTGACAGCCGCAGTGCGCCAATGCCTCGTCGAGATAGCCCCTGGTGGTAGAATACAAGGCATCGTATTTGACTTTCAACTTGGCACTGCGAATTTTGGCCACATCCAGGCGGGTATAGAGAAATTGCAGGTAGCTGTTTTTGGGGTCGAACCGGGAAATTCGATCGGCATAATCCCGCCCCACCGGTGCATCGCTGGCGGTGTCAATATTCGCCACAATGGTATCGGTAATTTCTGTGGTAGCAGGTCCAGCATAATCGGGGATATACTTAATTCCACAATAGGTAGCTGGATTGTGGCTGGCGGTGAACATCAACGCTCCGGCGGTATCCATTTGCTGGACATTATAGGCAATCACCGGCGTTGGGCAATCCCGCTGTACCATTTTCACTGACCACCCTTGTTCCGCAAGTACTTGGGCTGCGGTTTGGGCAAATTCGTCGGCTAGAAAGCGGGGATCGTAGCTAATTAAGACGGGTTTGTCTTGACTGTAGGCGGTTTCCAGGTAGCTTGCGATCGCGCGGGTGACTTTACGAACGTTGGCAAAGGTAAAGTCATCGGCAATAATACCGCGCCAACCATCGGTACCGAATTTAATTTTGGGAGGTTTGGAGGTTGCGATGCTCATAGTGTAGAAAGCCGTTTTGCTCGTTGATGAATTCCAGATTCCCCCCTATGGTATACGAAGGATTCCCAGGATTTAAGCGGTTTTGATAGAAAAACCTGTCAGGAAGCGGCGGCAACCACCGTACGGTAGAATCAAAATCTGGGTTTGGCGAAATCGCGTGGGGAAGGATTGTGCGATTGAAACAATTTTGGCGGCGTTTGCTCAAAGAACTGCAAGACGAACAATTTCTCCACCGCATCGAACAGCTGGAGGGTCAGCTTTCTAAATTTTTGACCATCGTGATGGTAATTTTTTTGCTGGTGGCTGTGGTGGATTTGGTGGTGGCTTTAACCCAACAGTTGCTTTCCCGACCGTTGGGGTCGCTTACGGACACTCTATTTCCCATTTTTGGCTTGTTTTTAAATATTCTCATTGCTTTGGAAATTATGGAGAATATCACCGCCTATTTACGCCAGCATTACATCCAGCTGGAGTTAGCCATTGGAACTTCTCTCATTGCGGTTTCGCGAAAAATTGTGCTGTTTGATTTTAAAAAGGATTCTGGGGTAGATTTGATTGGATTGGCGATCGCGGTTTTTACCCTCACCCTGAGCTACTGGATTATCCGCAGTGGCATTAACAATGAAGATTCGAGAAAATAAAAAATCCATGCCTCCACCTAGCTCCTCCAGCATAACTGCGACTGGCTGTACCAGAAAACCTTCTCCATCTGTGGGTGGTTTACCACCAATCTTCCAAAAACTATACAACGACAGTTAAAATTTTGCTAAATTTTTGGCCCCTTTCTCCCGAAAAAGGTTTTCCAGCACGCCAAATTTTCCCTAAAATAGAAAGTAAACACCCGGAGCTCCCGTAGCATTCTTTTAGCTGTTGTTGGAAACTTTTGGTAATGGAGAATTCTTGAAAACATAGACATGAGTTTGCCTGTTTGCGCTAGCTGGTATTCGTTGTACTAGCAAGATTTCTTGAAATTTCACCAACAAACCCATACAAAACATCATGCCCAGCGACTGCTCGCACACATATAAGGGAATGCATCCATTTGCATATCAAAACCATTCGGACTTTCCAGAAGGTCCCGTGCCTATAGATTGCCCTCTGTATATAGAACGGCCTCCTTTAGAGGAGATGGCCTATGCTGAAATAGAAAAACCAGGCAGCGTCACCCGTATTAAAGCACCGAGGCAGACTGGTAAGAGTTCTTTACTGATACGCATTCTCGATCGCGCGCGCTGGTTGGGATATTACACGGCATGTTTGGATTTCCACCAAGCAGACAAAGCCATTTTCCGGGATTTAGATAAATTTTTGCGTTGGTTTTGTGCCAATATCAGCCACCAGCTGCAAATACCTATCCAACTCAACGAATACTGGGATGAAGATATTGGTAGCAAAATTAGCTGTACCCTTTACCTGCAAGGGTATTTGCTTGCCAATCTTGACGCACCTCTGTGTTTGACCCTCAACGAAGTCAACCGCGTTTTTGAATATCCAGATATTGCCCAGGAATTTTTGCCGCTGTTGCGTTCCTGGCACGAAGAAGCCAAACAAAGCCCTCCCCTGCAAAAAATGCGGCTGGTGGTAGTTCATTCTACGGAAGTATACATTCCCCTTAACTTACACCAATCGCCCTTTAATGTGGGGTTGCCGCTGACTTTACCGGAGTTTACTCCGGAACAAGTGGAAGATTTGGTGGCCCGTCAGGGACTGAGTTGGAACAGCCGGCAATGCCGCCAGCGGGTAGAGCGGCTGATGGAACTGGTGGGAGGGCATCCCTATCGCATTCGGTTGGCTTTGTATTGTTTGTATCAAGGACATCTGGACTTTGAAGCGTTAATGAAAACGGCGGCTACGGAAGCAGGAATCTACCGCGATCGCTTGCGTGGATTTCTTTCGATTTTACGCGAACGTCCGCAACTGGCAAGAACCCTCAAACGAGTGGTAACTTCATCAGAACCGGTTCCCCTGGAACCCATTGCAGCGTATCAACTGGAGAGTATGGGAGTGGTAACGTTACAGGGGTCGTACGCCCAACCCAGTTGCGAGCTGTACCGGCAGTATTTTGCTAAACAAAATTTAGAAAGCGACAGCATCAATCGCAAGCTAGAAGAACTTGAAAAAGCCAATCGCACGCTGCAAAATCTGGTTCGGGTAGATGAACTGACCCAAGTTGCCAATCGCCGCTGTTTTGAAGAATATTTATCCCGGGAATGGCAGCGTTCCGCCCAAGACAAAACGCCTATAGCCATTGTGATGTGCGATGTGGATCGTTTCAAATCCTACAACGATACCTACGGACATCAGCGAGGCGACCTGTGCCTGCAGCAAATTGCCAAAGCGATTGAAGAAACGACGCAACGCTCTAGCGACTTGGTGGCGCGCTATGGTGGGGAGGAGTTTACCATTATCCTACCACAAACCGATGCCAAAGGAGCGCAGGAAGTGGCCCAAAAAGTTCGCCACCGGGTGCGATCGCTGGCTATTGCTCACGAAAGCGTTCCCTACGGCGCAGCAATTGTTACCCTGAGTTTGGGGGTGGCTTCCGCGGTAGCCGATGCGAAGTTCGATGCCTTTACCGTGGTGCAAGCGGCCGATCGCGCTTTATATGCTTCTAAAAGCCAAGGGCGCGATCGCGTTACCCTCAGCGATACCTGTAATTTTTATTATAATAGCCAATCTTAAGCCATGTCCTTCCCGATACAAGGGAGACATAATAGATATATAGCGCCAGCATGTTGTAGTCACAAACGATACCATCTTTCAAACAATTGGGAAATCCAAATGCCAGCATATCGATATCAAGTGGGAGGGAGTTTAAACAGCGACGCTGCCACTTATGTGGAACGCGAGGCTGACGAAGAGTTATACCAAAGTTTACAACAAGGGGAATTTTGCTACGTTTTGACATGCCGTCAAACTGGAAAATCATCCCTACTGGTACGCACGCGATCGCGGCTGCAAGCAGAAGGATTTCGCTGCGTTACCCTAGATATGACCCGCATTGGTAGCAACAATGTCAGTCCCCTACAATGGTACAAAGGTGTGGTCACGGAACTGTGGCGCAGCCTGCACCTGTTGGAGACAGTCAATTTAAAATCTTGGTGGCAGGAAACCGATGAAATTCCTTTCCTGCAACGTCTGAGCCATTTTATCGAAGATATTCTCCTGGTGCAAGTTCCCAGCCACAGCCGTAGCGATTCCCCTCCCCCCAGCGATCGCATTATTATTTTTATCGACGAAATCGACAGCGTTCTCGGTCTGCCGTTTCCCACGGATGACTTTTTTGCTCTGATTCGCTTTTGCTACAACCGACGTTCCCTCGATTCCACTTACAAACGTATTACTTTTGCGATTTTTGGCGTCGCCACCCCCAACCAACTCATCCACGACCCCAACCGCACGCCATTTAACATTGGCAAAGCCATTCACCTCCCCGATTTTCAACTGTCTCAAGTAGGATGCCTGCAGGCAGGTTTGCAGGGAAAGGTTAGAGACCCGCAAATGGTTATGCGAAACATTTTAGCTTGGACCCACGGTCAGCCTTTTTTAACTCAAAAATTATGTCAGTTGGTAGTCGGGGAAGCCACCATGCCAACCACCGGCCAATTTTCACCCGAACAGGAAAACGCTTGGGTAAATAATTTGGTACGCCATGGCTTGGTGGATAGCTGGGAAGTTCGCGACCAACCGGAACATTTAAAAACCATTCGCGATCGCTTACTATACCATCCCCACTACAGCAATTTCATGTTACAAACCTACCAAAAAATTCTCCAGGGAAAAACCGTGCCACTTTGCGATCGCCCGGAACATAGCGAACTGATTTTATCCGGTTTATTGGTAGCGCGCCAAGGCATTTTGCAAATCAAAAATCCCATTTATCAAGCCGTTTTCAACCATCAATGGGTGCGCCAACAAATCGCCGCGCGCCGCCCCTATCAAGAAGCCCTTGACAACTGGATAGCCGCCCACAAAAAAGACCCATCCAGATTGCTGTGCGGTCGTGCTTTGCAAGAAGCCCAAGCCTGGGCGACGGGGAAAGAACTCAGCAGCGACGACTATGAATTTCTAGCCGCCAGCAAAGAGAAAGAAAAACAAGCCATACAAACCCAAAAGCAAGCCCAACAGTTGCGCGAAATGGAAAAAAAACTAGCAGCAGAACGGCAACAAAGACAGCAAGAAAAACAAGCCGCCAATCGCAAACTCATCTTCATTGTCACCACAGCGATCGCGATCGTCACCTGGCTTTGGCAACTCAAATAACATCAAGATTTCTTTCTGGGGGCGGCTTTCCATACCCCATTCACCAGCCCAAAAGTTACAATCGCTAATGAGAGCATCCGTCGATCTCTGGTAGGATAAAAACTCTATGAACCAACAAGACAATCAATCCTGGAGCCAAAGACTGCGCGATCTGGAAACCAAGATCGACCGCGAGGTCTTTTCCCAAACCAACAGCAACAACCAACCATCTTCCATGCGCAACCTATACGACCGTTTGCTATTCAAATTCCAACAGCTGCCCAACTGGGGCAAAGCCGCCGTCGGCATTGGCGGTGTCATGGTGGGCTTTTGGCTGGTGGGCATCGTGTTCCGCCTGATTAGCCTAGCCATGACAGTCGCTGTGGTCGGTGTAGTGCTGTATGTGGGCTACAAATTGTTTTTGAACAATTCCAACCACCCCTAGAGAAGCTGCCTGTAGTACAATGCCTCTTGACAAAAGGCCTGCCTAGAGAGGCATGCTGCTCGTTTTCGGGCTTCCTCTCGGGCAGCACCGCGATCGCATTGGCTACATTCGGAGATTATGGACACCCAAACCTCAAACGACGCCCACAATTCTTCCAGGGGAACTTGGGAAAAACTCAAAGACCGCCTGCGGCAGCTACAGCAACAGTGGCTGCCCTTGGGTTGGTCGTTCCCCAGACAACCCAAGCCGCGGCCATGGCGCCAAGTTCCCATTGTCTTGAGACGCAGTGGTGCCTGGATGGTGGAGGTTTCCCTAGTGGTGGCTAGTGCGGCGGTTCCCTACCAGGTGGGGGTTTGGATTACTGAAAACCACAGCGGCGATTCCGTACCGTTAAATCCCGCTTTGCAGGGGGTCAACCATGTTGTGGCCTGGGGATTCGGGCATCCCGATCGCAGGGAACCTACTGTAGCGCCAGCCACCAATTTGCTTTGGTCGGCAGCATTGGTGTTTCCGATTGCCGTCGGCGGTATGCAGCTTTATGGCCTCTGGCGTACGGGGCAAACCTGGTCCAAAAAGTGGTTGCGCGTGCAAGTGGTAACCGCCACCGGTGCTGTTCCCAGTTGGTCGCATCTTTTTTTGCGCGAGGGGGTGGGTCGTTGGGGTCTTCCTTGGGGCTTAGCCTACGGCATTTGGCGCATCAGCGGTGCTTTTCCCGATGTGACGGTGTTTTTGGGATTGGGCGCGATCGCAATGGTAGCGGAAGCCTCAGTGGCTGCCTGGCATCCCCGACGTCGGACGTTGCACGACCGTTTGGCAGAAACCTACGTCCTGGACGCCCTCGCCCAAGCGGATACCTCCGATAGCTGGCAGGTGAGAACGTTTTCCCCCACAGTACCTACCGCCGTGGAACCGCAAGCTTGGAACGGTGCCCAATGGCAAAATACTGCGGATATGGACGAAGATGCCGCGATCGCAGCTATTGTTCTGCGAGAATCCTCCCCAGAACCCACCCAACCCAGCCAACCCGGGCTATGGCCGTGGATGGTCCGCCATCCCGGGATTACCCTGTTGGGCACCACGGCAGTGGCTATGGTGTCCGTTTTGGCGACTTTTGTGGGGACACAGGTATACATCCAGCAGCAAACCAACCAGCGTGCCTCCCAACAGCAAGAAAATGAGATGTTTTTGGCTTTGTTGGATAAGCTGGTGCCCAAAACTCCGGAAGCTGCCGCAGAACGTCGCAGTGCGATTTTGGCTTTGGGGGCGGTGGAAGATGCCCGCGCTATTCCCCTGTTGGTGGATTTGTTGGGGCAAGAAACCGAACCGGAACTGGTCGATACCATCCAACAAGCCTTGGTAAGTCGGGGTCCGGAAGCACTGCCCCATTTGCATCGTCTCAACCGCACTTTGGAGAATGATTTGGCCTCGTTACGCTATGCGGGGGAGACGGAAGAACGACGCCTGGTGGCCCAACGACAGCGCGCTACCAAACGAGCGATCGCTAAAATTTTAACGGTGTATACGGGCAATTATGCCCGCGTGGACCTTTCCCAGGTGAATTTGGGGAAAACCCAATCCCCCCACCCCTTTACTTTGGTCGTACAGCAAAACAATTTAGCGGGCATCAACCTGCGCAGTGCCATTTTGCGCGGTGCCCAGTTGCAAAACAGCCGCTTTGCCAGTGCTGGCGAGGACGAACGCTTGGGAACTTTTGACGATCGCATCGCCGATCTCAGCGGTGCCAATTTGATGCAAGCCGACCTCACGGGGGCGTTTCTCAGCTACAGTTCCATGGAAAATGCCAATTGGATTGACGCTACCCTCAAACAAGCTCAACTCAACCAAGCCGCGCTTGCTGGCAGCAATTTTAGCAACGCAAACCTGATGCAAGCTTCTTTTCAGCAAGCCAACCTCACCGATGCCAAACTTACAGGGGGAAATTTGGTGAGCGCAGACTTTACCCGTGCCAACTTACAGGGGGTCAATGCCGGACGCGTACAAGCGCAAGGGGCGAATTTTGTCCGCAGCAATCTCGCTCGCAGTAGCTGGCAGGGTGCTGATTTTGCCGAAGCTGATTTTCAAGGCAGCAACCTCGCCCATACCGACCTCAGTGGCGCGCGCCTGCGAGATGCCAATTTGGCGAACGCTCAACTGCAAAATGCCAACCTCACCGACGCTGACCTCAGCCACGCCAACCTCCAGGGGGCCAAGTTGGATGGTGCCAATTTTGCTGGAGTTACCTTCATGCCGCCACAACCGCCTACCGAAGATGAATTTATCCGGCGCGTCGAGTCGCCAACTGGAAAACTGGCTGGGGTGGATTTTACCGGTGTTAAAAATCTTAACGCCAATCAAATGGCCTATATTTGCGCCCAGAAAGGCTTGCATCCCCGGTGTTCCAGCAACCAACTGCAACCAGATCCCCTACGCCGGACTGGACAATCCCGTCCAGAATAGAGAAAATAGAGAGTACAAATACTTATATCTCTATATAGCAATAAAGAAATTGATTCTCTGTGCCATTGAGAAGTTCATATTCATCGCCAAACTAGATGTTCGATAGTAGCCTGCCTCCACAACGACAACGCCAATTGCAAAAACTCCTGCAACGACTGGGATTGCCACGGGATACCGAGGTGGATTGGTCGTTGCTAGACTTGGCCTTGACCCACCCCTCCTTCGACGCCGAAGCCAACTACGACCGGTTGGAATTCGTCGGCGACGCGGTGGTGCGCATGGTTGTAGCCGAATTCCTGTGGGAAAACTATCCCGAAGCACCGGTGGGGGAATTTTCCTCCTTGCGTTCCGAATTGGTCAGCGATCGCACCTTAGCCAAAATTGCCGAAAACTACAGTTTCGATCGCTACTTGCTGGTTTCATCCAGTGCCGTCGGCGATAAAACCGGTTATACCCGCCGCATGGCCGATGCCATGGAAGCTGTTTTAGCTTCTTTGTACTTAAGCAAACGTACTCTAAAACTCATCCGACCTTGGCTGGACGACCATCTCATGCGACTTACCAAAGAAATCCGCGCCGATCCAGCTCGCAAGAATTACAAAGCTGCCCTGCAAGAATGGACCCAAGCTCACTACAAAGCCCTGCCAGAATACCGTATCCAAGAAAGTCGTCCCATTCACGGCGACCCCAATCGGTTTACCGCCGAAGTTTGGCTGCACGGTCACTGTTTGGGCAAAGGTCAGGGACGTTCCATCAAAGCCGCCGAACAAGCAGCTGCCCAAGAAGCCTTTTTGGCACAACAATCGCGTTAGGAAGAATGGCAAGAGAAATATCTGGTAAAATTCTAGATATCTAAAGCCCCCTTTCCAAGTAGTTTGGGGGATTGAAAGCGATCGCTATTTTGAAAAACCATTTCGATCGATTCCAGCTCGGTGGTTTGGCGATACAGCCTCCGTCCACTCAATTCCTTCTGCCGGTTTTCTGTTGGCTGGAAGCTCCCATATAATGAAGCGGTAGCTGAAAACTCCGAATACATAAGGAATCTATTGTGGCTTTTAAAATTGGGTTGCTGGGATTAGGAACGGTCGGTACGGGAACGGCAAAAATTTTGCTGGACCCGCAAGGACGACATCCCCTGCTGCAGGAATTAAAACTGCATCGGGTAGGGGTCAACTCGTTAGACAAACCCCGCGAGGTACAGCTACCGGCAGGGGTGTTGCAAACCGATTTAACCGAAATTGTCACCGACCCCGATATCGAAATTGTCGTAGAACTGTTGGGCGGTCTGGAACCAGCGCGATCGCTGATTTTAAAAGCGATCGAACACCGCAAACATGTGGTCACCGCCAACAAAGCCGTGATTTCCCGCTACGGCAACGAAATCTTTCAAGCCGCCAACGAAGCCGGCGTTTACGTATTGTTGGAAGCTGCCGTTGCTGGTGGTATTCCCGCGATCGCACCGCTAACCCAATCCCTGGTGGTCAACCGCATTCAATCCATCACCGGTATTGTCAACGGCACCACCAACTACATCCTCAGCCGCATGCAAACCGAAGGAGCCGGTTTTGAGGGAGTCTTGGCGCAAGCACAGGCGTTGGGATACGCAGAAGCCGACCCCACTGCCGACGTAGATGGGTACGACGCCGCCGATAAAATTGCCATTTTGGCCTCCCTTGCCTACAGCGGCGAAATTGACCTGGAAGCAGTGCATCGGGAAGGCATTCGCCAGATTAATGCCACGGATATTTCCTACGCCGATCGCTTGGGGTTTGCCGTGAAACTGCTAGCCATTGCCAAACCCGACCCCACCCAAGACACTTACCAACGCGATCGCTTGCAAGTGCGAGTTCATCCCACCCTGGTTCCCAAAGACCATCCCCTCGCCAGCGTCAATGGCGTCAACAATGCCATTGTCGTGGAAGGAGATCCCCTAGGACAGGTGGTCTTTTCCGGTCCGGGAGCAGGAGCGGGTGCCACCGCCAGTGCGGTAACGGCCGACATTCTCAACATCGCCGCTACCTTGAAAGTAGAAGAACTAGAAGCACAAACCCTCTCCCAACAGTTTCCCGACCAACAGCCAAGAACCAAAGTAGACGTTCCCCATCCTTTGCTGAGCTGCCAACACCAACACGCCTGCCAAATTGTACCCATGGAAGATTTGGTTACGCGATTCTACGCACGGGTACTGAGCCCCGATCGCCCTGGCGTCATTGGCAAAGTGGGAACTTGCTTTGGCAAATTCGGCGTTAGTTTGGAATCGGTGGTGCAAATCGATCGCAAAGGAGAAATCGCGGAAATAGTAGTAATTACCCACGATGTACGCGAAGGGGATTTTCGCCAGGCACTGGCAGAGCTGGTAGAAACTGACCCCATCGATAGCATCCCTAGTGTTTTGCGGGTGCTTTAACCGCTGTCAGAGCAACTGGACAAAAACAGGCCATTACTCGGGCCAACTAGCAAGTAGGTGCGAATGGCGTTTCGTACCTACTTATTTTTTAAGTTGACAATCGTGGAACAGTCTTACTATAAATTATTGTTACAACCCGATATTGCCGTAATATCCCCTACCTAGGGATTTGATGGAAAAAAAATTTCTGGGAAATCACTTAAGTCGATCTGATAGCGATCGCCATTTTTGGGGAATATTGGTATAGATAGTTGATATAACTTAACATGTCGCTATCTCTTAAACAGAAGTTCTATAGAGAATTTATGGACATAGTATTTTGATTGCATTACTATCGAAAACGAAATTCCAAACCAACCCATTTCTAATGAATTTTCGTTAGACTAGGGAAAATATCCAACGCCATCACATATCCGTATAGCTTAAATTCCCACTCTTTGAGGATAGAGGGTAATGAGCAGCGCTAACAGCTGTGGCAAAAAAACTCAGCCAATTCACCTTAAATTGTACCACAACCATATAAAACCCTTATACGAAAGCGACTTACAAGCTTTTAATCGCTTGCGATCGCCCATTTGGATATACGATATTGAATGTCAGCAAGTAATTTGGGCGAATAAGGCAGCGTTGCAATGGTGGGGCATTTCTTCTTTAGTAGATTTTGCCAATAGAAACCACCATAGCGATCGAACAGCAACGATACAAACCAGCAGCAGTTTTCAAGCAGACCAGCTCAACCACCTCTTGGCTGGAGAAAGCCATCCCACTCAGTGGCAACTCAAAACCAACAGCAGTAGCATCCAATTTCAGGGTATGAGCTCGGGTTTGTACCAGTGGCAGGATTGTTTGGTTGTGTTGGTAGAAGCAACCCCCCAAGGGCAAGATGTTTTTCTCCATGACAAATGGCAAATGGCCCCACCAACCACGCGCCAGTGGGAGGAACAGTTTCTCGCTTACCAGATCGAAGTTTTAGCCGCGATCGCTACCAACCAACCCATTCGAGATATCCTGATTTTACTAGTGGAACGCACGGACCGGCTGATGCCCGGCTGTCGCAATTCTATTTTACGATTCGATCGAAAGCACCAGTGCCTAACCAACAACATCGCCCCCAATATCGATGAAAGCTACCGCGCCGCCATCGACGGCGTAACCATTGGCAGCAAAGCAGGTTGTTGCGGTACCGCCGTATATCGCCGCCAACCCGTTATTGTCAGCGACATTGCCAGCGACCCCTTATGGGAAGATTTTCGCGACCTTGCCTTGAGTTACGGTTTGCGCGCCGCTTGGTCGTTTCCCATTTTTGCCGAAAACGGCGAAGTGTTGGGGACATTTTGCACCTACGCCGACATCCCGCGATCGCCCACTAGTTGGGAACTGCGTATGACCGAAGCTGCCACCAAACTCGCCGGCATCGCCATCGAACAAAGTACAGTACGCCACGAAGTACGCCGCCAAGCCATGGTGGTAGAAGCTGCCGTAGACGGTATGGCGGTCTTGCGCAACAGCAAGTATTGCTACGTCAACCAAGCTCATGCTAGTTTGTTTGGGTATAACAGCCCCGAAGACTTGCTGGGGAGTTCCTGGCAGCAGCTATACGACGAAACAGAAATCGAGCGGTTTCAGCAATATATATTCCCCACCGTGGCGGAAAAAGGATGCTGGCGTGGCGAAATTACTGCCAAACGGCGGGATGGTACCACCTTCACCGAAGAACTTTCCATTACCCGCATGCCCTGTGGGGATTTGATTTTTGTTTGTCGGGATATTAGCGATCGCAAGCGTACGGAAGCCGCCCTGCAAGCCAGCGAACAGCGGTACATGCTAGCCGCCGCCGGCGCTCAAGTGGGGGTGTGGGATTGGAATTTAAATACCAACGAAATCTACATTGCCCCCAACTTAAAACAAATGTTGGGATACCAAGACACTGAAATTCCCAACCATATGGATAGTTGGATTCAACTGGTTCATCCTGAGGATCTAGAGGTAGTACAGCAGGCCTTCGAGCGACATCTGGCTGGCGAAACCTCTACATTTGAAGTGGAACATCGCATGTACCACCGTGACGGCAGCGTGCGTTGGATTCTGGCTAGGGGGAAACTTCTCCGAGATGGGCAAGGTCACCCCGATCGCGTGATTGGTTCGGATACCGACATCACCACGCGCAAAGCCGCCACCCAAGCTTTAGAAATGCGCGATCGCTATTTGAGTGCCGTTGTGAAAGTACAAAACCGACTCATCACGAGCAAAAAGCTTACCCTCTCCCTTTACCAACAAGTGTTAGAAATTCTTGGCAAAGCCACCAACGCCAGTCGTACTTACTTTTTCCGCGCCCATCGTGGCGAAAATGGCGAGTGGTTGTTAAGCCAACAAGCAGAATGGTGTGCCAGCGGTATCCACCCCCAAATTGACAACCCCGCTTTGCAAGACATCCCAATAGAAACGCGATATCCTTACGCAGCCAGCAAATTTCTATCTGGAGAAGTTCTCGCCTCTCATGCCAGCGAACTGCCACCAGAAGAGCAACAAATTATGAGGGTACAAAATATTATTTCTCTGGTGTGCATTCCCCTCATCGTAGACGGGGAGTTTTTTGGCATGCTGGGGTTCGACGAATGTATGCGCCAGCGAAAGTGGCAACCCCAGGAAATTAACTTACTCCGTTTTGCTGCCAGTGCCATTGCCATTGCTGAAGAAAAACAGCGTTCCCGCCAAGCCTTGCACCGCAGCGAGCGCAAATACCGCAATATTTTTGAAAATATCAGCCAGGGGATTTTCCAAACCTCCTTAGAAGGCAAGTACCTCAGCGCCAATCCTTTTCTGGCACGTTTGTACGGATATGATACGCCGGAACAGCTCATCGACAGCATTAACAACATTGCCACGCAAATTTATGTAGACCCCAACCGCCGCCGGGAAATTACCCGCTTGACCCTGGAACAGGGAGAGGTACGCAACTTGGAATCGCAGGTATACCGCCAAGACGGCAGCATTATTTGGATTTGTGAAAGCCAGCGCGCTGTATATCATTCCGAAACTAGGGAATTTCTGTATTTTGAAGGAATTATTGAAGATATTTCCGCTCGCAAACACGCTGAAGAAAAACTGCAATATCAAGCTTCCCACGATAGCCTTACGGGTTTGCCCAACCGCGATTGTTTTAACCACCAGCTACAGCAAATTATTGACGAGCAAGATAGTACGCAAAACTATGCTATTTTCTTTATCGACCTGGATCGGTTTAAAGGAATTAACGACAGTTTGGGACATTTGGTGGGAGATGTGCTGTTAAAATTGGTGGGGCAACGCCTGCAAATGGTGGTACGCGATCGCGATATGGTAGCACGTTTTGGCGGCGATGAATTTGCCATTTTACTGCGGGATATCCAACTAGAAGAAGTAGCCGATTTGGCGGAATGGATTCTCACCATTTTGCAGCAACCTTTTCAACTGCAAGGGCATCAATATTGCATTAGCGCCAGCATAGGTATTACGTTGGGAACTTCGGATTATCAAAAACCAGCGGATTTGCTCCGCGATGCCGACGCCGCCATGTACGAAGCCAAATCTCAAGGGGGTGGCTACATCTTTTTCCACCCGCGCATTCGCGAGCGTACCCTATCTTTGTTTAATTTAGAGCAGGATATTAAGGGAGCTGCCAGCCGTGGCGAATTTCGCCTGTACTACCAACCGATCGTTCATTTGGATACCGGTTCCCTGTACGGGTTTGAAGCCTTGTTGCGCTGGTACCATCC
Source organism: Geitlerinema sp. PCC 9228 (assembly GCF_001870905.1). NCBI lineage: Bacteria > Bacillati > Cyanobacteriota > Cyanophyceae > Geitlerinematales > Geitlerinemataceae > Geitlerinema > Geitlerinema sp. PCC 9228. Next base: position 26,239 of record NZ_LNDC01000104.1, on the reverse strand, counting down.
CCAACGGGATTGGATTTCGCCGGCGGAGTTTATTCCCCTAGCCGAAGAAACGGGCAGCATCCACGAAATTGGCGCATGGGTCTTGCAAGAAGCTTGCTACCAGCTCTTTTGCTGGCAAAAACAATTTCCCCAAGCAGCATCTTTGGTGTTAAATGTCAATCTTTCGCCTTTGCAGTTGCGAGAAACTGGATTGGCTGATAAAATAAAGGAGGTACTCAATTCTTACCAGATATCTCCTCGGTGCTTGGGTTTGGAAGTAACGGAGACAGGGTTTTTACAAGCTGACAATTTAACTGTATTTCGAGATCTACAATCTCTGGGCGTGCGAATTTCCATCGACGACGACTTTGGTACGGGATATTCGTCTTTAAGTCGGTTGCACGAGCTTCCCCTGAACGCCATCAAAATTGACCGTACTTTTATTTCCCACTTGTTAGAAGATGCGACCGGCAGGGCGATCGCCCAGTCGATTCTCAGTTTGGCGAATAGTTTGGGAGTTGCCGTCGTCTCCGAAGGCATTGAAACCCACCAACAGCGATCGCTATTGCAGCAGTGGGGATGTTTGTTGGGGCAAGGCTATTTATTTTCCAAAGCAGTTTCAGCCCCCCTAGCCAGCGATCTCATTGGTCGCGGTTCCATTAGTTTCCCGAGAGAGCGCTAGACAGGCAAGTTCCTCGATTCGTGCAATCATCGGGTTCCCTGCCTGCCTAGTTGCTAGCTCTATAACCATTGTAGTTTTGACAAACAAGCATACCAAAAGGGCGCTCTATGATTTTTGCAAAAGCTTATAGAGCGGACTTGAAAGAGATATATCGTTGTTGATGGAATGGACATGGAGCGTGATTTGGCTTATCCGAGCGTTGTTCTCGCTCTAGCTTCTACTTTCATTCATCCAAGCATCTTCCAACTCTTTAGCCGTCATATTGCAACTGGCGGCATAGGCTTCTACTCTTCCTCTAATGGTTTCTTGGCTTTTGTCAAGTTCTCGCATCAGAATTTGAGCGGCAATGGTGGGTACTGGGCGGCCGTGAATTTTAGAAAGCATGGTGAGCAGTCTAAGATCGGCATCGGATACTTGTACAACAATTCGATTAAGTTGGCTGTTCGTACGGTTTGGATGGTTGTTCGCCATGGAATAACTGTTGCTTTCTAGTCCCCTATCAAGACCTATTTTAGCATTTAAGTAGTCTGGAGATAACTTTTTATTGCTAGATTGCTTTTGTATCTTATCTACGGGCATATATTTTGATTTCATAAAAGTTTAACTTTTGTTTCACTTTGGTTTAATTTTCGTTCAAAATTCCCCGGTACAGACATTCATCGCTGCTCATCGATTTTTTTTGATGCGAACGTTTTGACTTCTAACAGAGCTTTGGAGATGTCTAATCGTACGCAAGGGCGATCGCTCGCCAAAATCAAAAAAATTAAAAAATATAAAAAAATACGACTTTTTGTGAATTTATCCGTAAAATCCACTGGCAAGTTGGGTCAGCTTGTCATTGCTGGTTTTAGCTGACCGAATAATTGTTCACGGCATATGAAGCGATCGCCGGTTTTCCATTGAAGCTGCCAGTTCTACCAGTGTATGGTTTCAAAATTGACAGAATCTGCCCTATTTTGGCTTTTTTTATTTTAATATGCTGAAATTAAGGAATATTCTGGAAGAATCACCAGCAATGCCAGTGATTTTTCCAAAACTACCCATGCCCCTAGCTAGCATCTCGGTCGTGCGCGCTCGCTCCAGCCATTTGCGGGTCGAGATTATCCTTGTGAATAGCAATATGATTGCCCAACTTGGGAGTTGCCAACACCACTGGCTGCTGATTTTCGTCAAGCGCAAAAAAGCGATAGCCCAATTGTTCGAGAAACTGCCACGCGCCATCTTGACTCAATCCCAAACGCCGGGTGGCACTTTTGCTAATTTCAAACAAAATCATGGGTCGATGGCGTTCCAACGTCGCTTGCGATCCCCGCAACACCATTTCCTCCGCTCCTTCCACATCCAGTTTCACCACATCCAAGCGATCGATCCCTTCCGTTTCCAAAACGCGATTGAGGGTGGTCGTAATAATTTCTTCAAAATCCCCGCTTGGCACAGCTTCTGAGCCCAAAGAATAGCTATTGGGCGCATTTTCAACATGGTAAAATCGAGCCGTTCCTTCGCGATCGGACAATCCCGCTTGAAAAGCAGTAACATTATCAAACTGATTGATGTCAATATTTTTCTGTAAAATAGCAAATGATGCTTCACCGGGTTCAAATGACAGAACCCGCCCTGAGGAACCAACCAAACTAGCAGCCACAACGGTATAGATGCCAAAATTGGCCCCACCATCCACAAAAACATCACCAGGAGACAGTACGTTTTCCAGATAAGCAAGTTCTGGTTCGTAATCTTCGCGGGTAATGAAAATTCCTGTAGAACCTGCACGTCGAAATTTGGGAGGCAAGAAAAATTTACAATTCCATCTCGGTAGTTGAATGGTGGCAGGAATGCCCAAAGCACAATGAACTCCCCAGTACAGAATGCGAAATGTTGCTTGTACGGGAGATTTTTTAAATGCAGGATGCTGTTGGAGATAGTGCCAGCGAGTGGTTACATAGTTCAAATCGAGTTTCATGATGGTACAACTCCCAATTAAAAGCGAGTTAGGGAAAACTTGGTAGCAAAAATTACCGTTGGTGATTTAGAGAAGAGAGGAGGGACTTCTATAGGAATAAAACTTTTGTGGAATCGAGCTCTATGATAGCCTGGAACAACAAGAGTGGCAAGAGCAAGTTTTACGGACAAGGTAGCCCAGCAATTGGGCAATTTCTTGATTTCAAAAAATAGTAAAGAGAATGATAGTGCATTTTAAATTTTACGAAGGTACTTGAAACACATTTCGGAAATTATATCGCCATTGCAGAGCTGGACTAATACTAATGGTACCATCTAAGGGGCTGGCTAGAAATCTTTTCCACTCATTCTCATTGGGAATACGTGCTGTTTCTTGGTAGGTTTCGATAACCCAATCATCAGCTGCTCTAAAAATTCCTACATCGATAGGATGTATATCTGTAATTTGTTTGAGACTGTCTAGATGATAGCTGGGAATTAACTCTTTACCTGTGGCTTCCCGACTTTGGTTTTGCTTGTGAAACTCGTTTTCTAGGGTTTCCTTATTAAAGATTTTTTGCGCTTTCTTTTCATTATCGCTTATCTCAAGTCCTTTAAGAATTTTGCTTGCACGCCAGTCTTGCTTGTTAACATAGGCTAAAAATCGAATTACTTTCTTGATTGATGTTTCGTTATGGGTCGTTTTCTGCGATCGCACTTTCCTTGCCAAATTGCATAGTTTGCGATCGGCTATTTGACTACCTTTCAAATACTTATAATTGACAATTTGTATATGTAATACCATTTCTGAAAAACAACGATTGTATGGTATTTGCCAATTGCCCTGGTAGGGGCGCTTCGCGAAGCGCCCCTACAAAAATGCCTATATTATCTCTTGCAGATTATTAAGGAAATGGTATAAAGGTAGAGCGTTTTTCATGGTTTGATAGTTTGTTAAGAAGACAATCGCATCATTTTGACTCCCTAGCAGTCGTTCGTAAGCAGAGAAAAAAGGCTCGCTCGTACAATAGTTTTCAGAAGGTGATTTAATACTTAATTCGATTTCGGGAATATCTACGCCTTTAGCAGGTTGTATAGAAAGTTGACTGCTTCCCAAAAACTCCTTGAGAGTATACGTTTCAAGAACGCCAACTGTTAGACTTTCAATGACACTAGAAACTGCTTTGACCCCAACTTTTGGCAAAGCATGATTTTCTTCCAAATAATTATACCAGTAAGGAATTCCCGTTTGAGGATACAATCGCTTGAGGACAGGTTTCAAATTGTCTAATTTACCAATATTTTGAAAAACAATCTCTCGTAGTTGTTGACTTTTTATTATCCAAACAACGCCATTTGTACCGGAAAATTTGATTCTATTTTTGTGATTTTTTGATTGATGATGCGATCGATAACCCAATACACCATTGCTGGAGGAACAGCATTGCCGTACAAAGCGTATCGGTCGTACAATGGTGCTAGGTGACAGTGATGGTCTGGAAATCCTTGAATCCTAGCATATTCAACATCTGTAAGTCGGCGAAATCTTCCATTAATGGAATATCGTTCGTAATGGCGGCTGGTTGTTGATGTTAAGGTAGGTGCTACTCCATGAATCCCAAAAACGGTATACCCCATACGGGAACCTCCTTTTTGGTTGTAAATAATTTCTACAGAGTTATAAAATCGGTTGACTTTGGTACTTTGAAGCAAGCGTTTTTGGGTATCCTCTGTAAAATCGAAGCGCGCATCGACATCTTTTTGTAAAACATCTTTTAGTCTTTTGGTTGGAAAACGGTTTTGAAAATCTTTGAAGGTAATACCATAAAATTTCTTTTGATAAGCTAGTCCCCATGTCGGGAATTTTTTACCATGTTTGGTAATTGGCCACCAATTTTGAAATTGTGTTATTTCCGATAAAATGCGATCGCTAACAGTACATAAATCTTCATCTGTGGCGAGATAACAAGAAGGTGTAAAACTTTTCTTGGTTCCCACAATTATCGTTCTTTCCCGATACTGAGGCAGTCCAAAATGCATAGCATTAAGCAATCGCCACTCTAAAAAATACCCCAATTCAGTGAGAGCATGTAAAATAGTACCAAAATGTCTTCCCGCATCCATAGAAAGCAACCTCTTGACATTTTCTAACACAAAAAATTGGGGTTGCTTTTCATGTAGAATTTCGACAATCGTAGCAAATAGCGTTCCCTTGGGATCGGTAATTCCTTGTTTTTTACCGGCACTAGAGAAAGGTTGGCAGGGAAAGCCTGCTGTTAACAAATTGTGGTTGGGAACCAGATGTTTGAAAGATTGAATATCGCCACGAACAAATTCTGTTTCCCGAAATCGATCGCGATAGACGGTAGCCGCTAGTTCGTTAATGTCGTTTGCCCAAATTGTTTGAATCCCCAAGCGATCGCATGCTAAACGAAATCCCCCAATGCCAGCGAATAATTCCACTGTAGTAATTGTTTTGTTTTTCATCTGAGCGTTCTATAACCAGCAACTCATACCAAAACCAGCATACCCACAAAAACGAGGTGCGTCGATCGAACAATCGAACAACGCACCCAAAGCCAATTTTCCGCCAGCTTATTGGTCTAAAATTCGCGGCACTTTGAAGAAATCATCCTCGCGATCGGGAGCCGAATTGAGCAAATCATCGCGATGTTCGTAGGTACGAACTTCATCCTCGCGGGTAATATTGCTGGTATCGATCGCACGAGTTGTCGGCGGAACGTTCTCCGTATCTAGCTCCCGCAACTGCTCGAAATAATCCAAAATTTGACTGAGCTGACTTTCAAACTGTTCTTCTTCCTCTGGGGTTAGCTCCAAACGTGCCAACTGAGCCACTTTACGTACTTGTTCTCTATCCATAATTGTTCTTAAAATCCAGATATCCAACAACAAGCCAAACCAATGCGGTAGTTCGTCAATCTTTAGAAAAAGATATCCGCCTTAGAGCGACCCGTGGTTTTCAACCAGTTTTGAGCTTCGATATAGTTATTGGGAGCCAAACGAATCGCTTGCAGCCAGTATTCTGCTGCCTTGTCATACCATTGGTCGGCTTCGTCACCATTGCCGGCTTCTTTAGCTTGTTCGCCGCGGTAGTGGTAAATCACAGCAATATTGTTCAAAGCTTGGGGCAAATTGGCATTTTCTTCCAAAGCTTGGTGGTAATATTCCAAAGCCTTCTCGTGTTCGCCGTTGCTGGTGTGGATCAACCCAATATTGTAAAGAATGTAGCTGCGGTCGTTGGGGTCTTCTTCCAGCTTCAAAGCTTCGTAGTAGTTTTCCAAAGCCTCGGCATATTCCCCATCCGATTGCGCTGACATACCATCTCGGTAGTAGGCAAAGGCTTCTTTAGCTTTGTTTTTGGCAGGCATCATCTTCAAAATAATATCTGCCATGACGGTGAAGCTTTTATCGATAAAGTTATCGTTGCGTTGGCTGCGTGGCATAAGCGTGTCCTTGATATATCCCGTGTGGATAGGTGCAATTGTTTTCTATTGTTCCATATTCCCAAGCCCAGTGGGGAGGCGTTATCGTTTCTCTTGCAACCAGTAGGTGGTCATGTTGCCTTTGCCTTTGACGGGGATGCAACCACGTTTTTCCAAGTGATAGCGGTCTTTGAGGAGGTTGTAGGTGGCTTCGGTGACTTGGATTTTGCCAGGCAAACCGCTCGATTCCATGCGGGAGGCGACATTGACTGTGTCTCCCCACAGATCGTAGATAAATTTCTTGATGCCAATGACCCCGGCAACCACCGACCCCGTGTTGATGCCAATGCGTAGTTGCAGTTTCTCAGGATATTGGCTGGGAACTTGGTTTTGGAAATAGTGGATAAATTCCTGCATGGATAGTGCCATATCCGCGATCGCTTCTGCATGGTTGGGCATGGGGGTTGGCAAGCCGCCGGCAATCATGTAGGCATCGCCGATGGTTTTGATTTTTTCCAGACCGTATTGTTCGATGGTGCGATCGAAGGTAGAAAAAATTTCGTTTAGTAAGTTTACTAGGGTAATTGGGGTCAGTTTTTCGGAAAGGGAGGTAAATCCTACAATATCGGCAAATAAAATGGTAGCGCTTTCGTATTGCTGTGCCAGTGCCGGATGGGTTTGGTTGGGGGCAATGCGTTCTTCTTTGAGGCGATTGGCAATAGAACGGGGGAGAATATTTAACAGCAAAGCATCGGATTTTTGCTGAGCCATGCGTAAAGCAGCTTCCGCTTTTTGTCGTTTGGTTTCTGCCTGATAGGTAGCAATCAGTTTGCCCAAACTTTCTGCCATTAACTCGATGGTTTCCCGTTCGCGATCGCTAAATTCTTTTTCGCGATTTTTGGTGGAAGAGAAATTTAACGTACCATACAATTTCCCATTTACCCAAATCGGCGTACCGATATAAGATTTTATATCCCAATGACCATCTACGGTATGACTTGGTATGGTTTCTAATTCATTAGCATCGGCGTAACTGACAGTTTTTTGCCGGTCAACAACCTGTTGGCAGTAGGTATCCGATAGGGAAAATTTCTGCTGGGGGAAAAAGGAATGAAGTTCGGAAACAACTGCGTAGATTGTATACAAATTGCCATCAATTTGGCTGATGATACCAGTGGATGCATCAAAAATTTCCAACCCAGTTTGCAGAAAATCATGGAATACATCTTCAAAATCTTGGTGGTTGGTGGTATTCAACCGGTGTAGCTGTTTGAGGTGGTTGCTAAATTCTGCTAAAGCTTGAGAAGTTTGCTGGATTTTGGCTTCTGCCTGTTTGCGTTCGGTAATATCGCGCGCCACCCAAATGACGGTATGGTTGGGAAGAGGAGAAATATTGGCAGCAAACCAAACCTCGCGATCGCCACAATACAGATTATAATCAAAATTTACCGTTTGTTGCGTTTGCAATGCTTGATGCACCCATTTCCACCAGCTATCGGCATTTTCTAGAAAAAATTGTTCGATGGTTACCCCAATAAAATCACTATCGGCATCGCTATAAATGGCAGGTCTAGTGGGAGCTACCTCAATATCACTGGTTTGGGCGTTTAAAATTAAAACAATATCGTTGATAGCCCCAAAAAATCCCCGTAGTTTTTCCTCCGAAACCTGCAAGTTTTGTTCGAGCAACTCCCGTTCCCCAATTTCTTTTTGCAGTGCTTCGTTTTTTTGTACCAACTGCTTTTGCAACCGCCGCAATCCCATTTGATTGTCAATGCGAGCCAGTAACTCTGCCATTTGAAATGGTTTGGCAATATAATCAGCACCACCGACCGCAAAAGCCTTGACTTTATCTTCTACACCATCAGCAGCACTGAGAAAAATAACAGGAATCTGTTGCCAGCGACTGTCAGCTTTAATATGCTGGCACAGTTCGTAGCCATCCATATCTGGCATCATGACATCCATTAAAATTAAATCCGGGGTTTTTGTTTCTAATTGAGAGAGCGCTTGCTGACCGTTGTAACTAACCAAAACTTCGTAGCCTTTTTGGCTCAAAATGCGTACCAACAAATGGATGTTTGTGGGTGTATCGTCTACAACTAGAATAGATTCTAACTCGGTTTGGGTTGTGGGTACGCCCTTGGAATTGCTTAGCATGGGTTGCAGACCTCGCCAAAGAACCTCTGATGAGTGCGAAACCAAAATAGAAATTGTCAGATGCGCTAGCTTCCCTACCCAAGCAATGCTGTTTGGTTTCTTCCCTAAAACAACAAGCATCAATAGGATTGGTCGCTCCTAGATTCCCCTTGTAAAAATAGACAATTTCCCAGCTACAGTGCTGGTGACATTGCCAGGAAATGGTTGCTTGTGGACATTTTTTTCTGGAATTGCCCCTATGAAAAAATCATTTGCCCAACGAACTTACAATGTTCTGCTACTTCCTCCTAATTTCTACTATCGAACCCCATTTCTGAGAAAAAAGCGATTGTATGGAGTTTTCCCAGTTCTCCCGCTAGAGGTGCTTCGCGAAATTTCCCTGCATATCCAATTATGTATTGCATAATTTTATAGAAAAACAGCGTCTTTGCAGTCTAATAAAACTGTTATAGTAGAACATCTATCTTTAAAGTTTCCAGCACTATTGCAGAAATCATGCAATGAATAGCTGCCCAATTTTTCGGATGCAGACAATTTCTGAAAAAGAGTCAGTTCTCCCATTTACCATATCACAAACTGTCTGTATATATTTTTTTTAGAAAAACTATTAAGTTTTGCTATTTTTTCTTGACAAATAAAAATCTTTTCTTTTTGCTGTTTCTGAAAAATAATAATTTGCTGGGATTTTCTAGTTTCTTTGGTAGGGGCGCCCTGTCAAGGGTTTCTAGAAAAACACACCGATTATTTATTGCATATTTTCTAGAAAATGGGACTCTCTCAAGCAACAATTGACTGCCGCGATCGCAGCGCGTCCACCAAAAGCCGACAAGCAAAAACAAAGCCCGCGTGTTGCGGGCTAAACGGGAAACGAGCCAACCGGTAGCGGCAGATAGCGGGGAAATTTTTGGTGCTTCCCTATTCCATAATGCTGCTAAAGAACTCAATCGTTTCTTGCAAAGCAGCAATAAAGCGATCGATTTCCTCGCGGGTATTGTAAAAATACACACTAGCCCTGGCTGTAGATTGAATCCCATAATGACGATGCAAAGGTTGCGTACAGTGGTGGCCAGAACGAATGGCAATGCCTTCGCGGTCTAAAAGGGTCGCCAAATCTTGCGGATGCACAGTTGCGTTAGTAAACGTTACCAGGGAAGCTCTGCCACCGCCGTCGGGATTCGGGGAGGGCCCGTAATAGGTCATGCCCGGAACTTCTTCCAAGCGTTTGAACAGGTACTGGGTCAGCTGTTTTTCGTAGGCATAGATGGTTTCCATGCCAATATTGCTGAGGTAATCTACCGCCGCTCCCAACGCAATGGCTTCGCCAATGGCCGGCGTTCCCGCTTCAAACTTGTGGGGCAAATCCGCGTAGGTAGAATGGTCCAAAAACACCTCACCAATCATCTCCCCACCGCCTAAAAACGGGGACATTTCCCGCAGCAAATCCAGTTTTCCGTACAAAAAGCCAATACCGGTGGGAGCGCACATTTTATGTCCGGAAGCCACCAGCCAGTCGCAATCAATTTTCTGCACGTCTACTGGCATGTGGGGAACGCTTTGACAGGCATCCACCAACACTTTGGCCCCGTAGCGGTGGGCAATATCAGTAATTTCCACCACCGGGGAAATGCATCCCAACATATTGGAAACGTGCACCACTCCCACCAGCTTGGTGCGATGGGAAATTAACGACTGAAACTGGTCGAGATTGAACTCGCCGGTTTCGGTGGGTTCCACAAATTTCAGCGTGGCACCGGTTTTTTGGGCCACAAACTGCCAGGGCACCAAATTGCTGTGGTGTTCCATCACCGTGAGAATAATTTCATCCCCCGGCTGTAGGGTATTCATCCCCCAGCTATAGGCCACCAAATTGACAGCTTCCGTGGCATTGCGGGTGTAGACAATTTCTTCGCGGGAAGCGGCATCGATCAACCGCGCCACTTTATCCCGAGTTCCCTCAAAAGCTTCGGTTGCCCTGGCACTCAGTTCGTGGATGCCCCGATGAACGTTGGCATTATCCCTTTCGTAGTAGTTTTGCAGGGCCTCGATCACAGCTTTGGGTTTTTGGGAAGTGGCCGCATTGTCGAAATACACCAAAGGATTTCCCTCGATTTCTTGGTTTAAAATTGGGAAATCGGTGCGTACGCGGTGAGCAAGGGTGGGTTCTTGAGCGAGAGTCATAGATTGTACTGTCCAGCAAGCAGACGTAAAGGGAAGAGCGTACAGAGCAATCTGCACCTTATGGCAAAAAATGCCGATTGCTATGGAAAAAATCTAAAAGAAGGGTTTCTGTTTTTACTGGTTTTCGCTGCTAGTGCGACAGGCAAAACAGCGACTGAGCTTGGTCGTCAGGGATGGAACGGGTAATTTTTGGAGGATTTCCCGGCAAAAACTATCGAGCAGCAAGTTGCGGCTGGTTTCCAAATCCAATCCCCGACTTTGCAGGTAAAATAGTTCTTCCGATTCTAACTGGCTCACCGTAGCGCCGTGGGCGCACTTGACATCATCGGCAACAATTTCCAGTTGGGGTTTGGTATTGACTTTGCCTTGACGCGAAAGCAGCAAGTTGCGGTTGAGCTGACTGGCATCGGTCTGTTGTGCGGTTTGTGGCACCAGAATTTTCCCATTGAACACGGAATGGGCGCGATCGTCAATGATGCATTTGTGGATTTGGTTGGCCTTGCCGTTGGGATGGTTCGTGGAAATCAGGCTGTGCAAGTCCGAAAGTTGATCGCCGCAAACCATGCTCAGACCGTTGAGGGTGGTTTCCGTGCCGGTTCCGGCTTGGAACACTTCCAGATGGTGACGTGCCAAACGAGCGCCAACACTAATGGCAACGCAGCTGTAGCGGCTGTCTTTGGCTTGGGTAATGGCGTTTTTGCCAATATGAAAGGCATCGGTGCCTTCCCGTTGAATCCTGGCATGTTTCATTTGGGCGTTTTCTTGCAGCCAGAATTCGGCGACGGTGTTGGTGAAGTAGGGTTGGTCTGCAACGGGTTGCTGGCACCACTCCCGTTCGGCAACGATGTATTCTTCGATCAGGGTGCAAGCACTGCTGCGTTCGGCAACCACCAAGCAGCGGGGATGGGAAATGGTTGGTTGCTGTTCGCCGGTGGCTATAAAGAGTAAGTGCAGGGGGGGTTCTACTTCCGTGTTTTTGGGAATCCACACCACTGCCGCATCGGGGAAACTGGTGGTGTTGAGGGCGGTAAACACTTCGCGATCGCCCGGTTGTTGGGCCAAATAAGGCTGCAACCGTTCGGAGTCGGGAAATTCTGCCAAATGACCGATCCAAACCCCCGCCGGCACGGCCGCTGTTGACGACAATTCCGGGGCATAACGACCGTTAACAAATACCAAACGGCTTTCTTTGGCTTCTGGAACGTTCAATCCCAGCTGCTCTAAAGAGGCAGTGGGGGAAATTTGGGAAACTTGTGCGGGAGAAAATTCCGTTTCCCGCAAGGGTTTTAAATCGGTAAACCGCCACTGTTCATCTTTGCTAGAGGGAATGCCCAACTCCTGAACCATGGCCGTAGCGCGATCGCGCACTTCCTGCAACCAGCCACCATCCGAAGTTACTTGCGTGCGTTCGAGCAGCCGTTTCAAATACGCTTGCCCTTGGGCATCAGTTTTTAATTGAGCACTCGGTACCTGCACGTTCATATCCTATACCCCTGCACCTGCCGTCTGTTCTTTAATCCAATCGTATCCTTTCTCTTCCAGTTCTTCGGCCAACTCTTTATTCCCGGTGGTAATAATCCGTCCGTTAGCCATCACATGCACGTAATCGGGAACGATATAATTCAACAAACGTTGGTAGTGGGTAATCACCAACATGGATTTTTCCGGGCCTGCCAGTTGATTCACTCCATGCGCCACCGTTTTTAAAGCATCAATATCCAGCCCAGAATCCGTCTCGTCGAGAATCGCTAAAGTAGGCTCCAGCAAAGCCATTTGCAGAATTTCGTTGCGTTTTTTCTCGCCGCCGGAAAACCCTTCGTTGAGGTTGCGTTCCAAAAAGCTGGAATCCATCTTCACAAAATCCAGCTTCTCTTCCACCAAATCTTCAAAATCAAAAGCATCAATTTCTTCCAATCCCCGTGCCTTTCTTTGGGAATTGTAGGAAGCACGTAAAAACTCTAAATTGCTTACCCCAGGAATTTCCACGGGGTACTGAAACGCCATGAAAATACCTGCCAACGAACGCTCGTCGGCTTCCATTTCCAGCAGGTTTTTCCCTTGATAAATCACCTCACCACCAGTGACTTGGTAATCGGGATGGCCGGCAAGCACCTTGGATAGCGTGCTTTTGCCAGACCCGTTGGTTCCCATGATGGCATGGGTTTCTCCTGCTTTAATTTCTAGGTTGACGCCATTGAGAATCTGGGTGCCTTCTACTTCAGCGGTCAGATTGCGTATCGAGAGAATTACTTGGTTGTTTTCTTGACTCATTAGGCTTGGTTCCTGAACGAAACGAGTTTTTTCTTCAGTATTTTTTCTAGTCCTGCACTGGTATCGAATTCATAGAGGAAGGGGAAGGGTCTTCCAGGGCAAAGACCCTTCTAGATAGGCAGGCGGGTTCCTTCCAAAAAAACCGCTAGCGTTTTCCTAGCCTACCGTACCTTCGAGCTTCAAACCGAGGAGATTGTCGGCTTCGGATGCAAACTCCATGGGGAGTTGGTTGAACACATCTTTGCAGAAGCCGCTGACAACCATGGAAACGGCATCTTCTGCGGAAATCCCCCGCTGTTGCAGGTAGAACAGTTGCTCCTCGCTGATTTTCGAGGTAGAAGCTTCGTGCTCTACATTGGCGGTGTCGTTTTGCACCTCGATGTACGGGAAGGTGTTGGCTTGGGTGGTATTGCCAATGAGCATGGAATCGCACTGGGTGTAGTTGCGCGCGTTTTCAGCTTTGGGTAATACTTTCACCAACCCGCGGTAGCTGTTTTCCGAATGACCGGCAGAGATGCCTTTGGAAATAATCGTGCTGCGGGTGTTTTTACCCACATGGATCATTTTGGTGCCGGTGTCGGCTTGCTGGTAGTTGTTGGTGAGGGCGACCGAGTAAAATTCGCCCACGGAACAATCGCCGACCAAAACACAGCTGGGATATTTCCAGGTGGCAGCAGAACCCGTTTCTACTTGGGTCCAAGAGATTTTGGAATTTTTGCCTTGGCACAGTCCCCGTTTGGTGACAAAGTTGTAGATGCCGCCCTGGCCGTTTTCGTCGCCGGCAAACCAGTTTTGGACGGTGGAGTATTTAATTTCCGCATTGTCCAAAGCCACCAGTTCCACAATGGCAGCGTGCAACTGGTTGGTGTCGAACATGGGGGCTGTGCAACCTTCTAGGTAGCTGACGGAGCTGCCTTCTTCGGCGACAATCAGGGTCCGCTCGAACTGTCCGGACTCGTCGTTGTTCATGCGGAAGTAGGTGGACAGTTCCATGGGACAGGTGACCCCTTTGGGAACGTATACGAAGGAACCATCGCTGAAAACAGCGGAGTTCAAAGCGGCGAAGAAGTTATCTCCGGTGGGAACCACGCTGCCAATGTATTTTTCCACCAACTCGGGATATTCCTGTAACGCCTCGGAAATCGAGCAGAAGATGACGCCGTGTTCGGCTAGTTTTTCCCGAAATGTGGTGGCAACGGAAACGCTGTCAAAAATGGCATCTACGGCAACGTTGCTCAGACGCTTTTGTTCGGAAAGCGGAATCCCTAGTTTCTCAAAGGTCTCCAGCAGTTGTGGATCCACTTCGTCCAGGCTTTGTTTTTGTTCTTTTTTCTTGGGTGCGGAATAGTAAACGATATCTTGGAAGTCGATGGGACGGTGCTGAATCCGCGACCAATCGGGTTCTTCCATTTGCAACCATTTCCGATAGGCTTTCAGCCGGAAGTCCAGCATGAATTCGGGTTCGTTTTTCTTGGCGGAAATGGCGCGGACAATGTCTTCGTTAAGACCTTTGGGAACGGTTTCCGCTTCGATGTCGGTAACGAAACCGTATTTGTAGGGTTGATTGACGAGATTTTGTACCGTTGCAGTCATAGGTTTCTTTGCTCTTAAGGTAGACGAAACAATTGCGGAATTTCCCGAGGCAGCCAGGAAAAATTATTGAGCGGCGTATTGGTTGGTGGTACTGCGAATTTCCTCGGTGGTAATATCTTGGCGATCGCCGGCAAAATCATTATCGGGTGTTAAGAATAACATGCAGTGACATTCCTTACGTTCGCGCATGGGGACGCAAGGACAGTTCCAATAGGCCGCTGCCACTTCGGCTTCTTTGTCTTCGTAGTGGCGGCAAGGGCACAAGGGGGCCCCAAGTTCTTCCTTGTGCTTGGCCAAGCCTTCGATCACTACAGCGGTGATGCTGGGATCGGCACAGAAGTAGGTGCCGCTCCGTTTGGCGTAGGTTTCGGAAAACTTACGCATGGCTTCCAGGTTTTTTTCGCTGGCTTGTTTGGGACCTTCGTTTGGCTGTGTCATAACCGATCTCTGTATAAAAGGTTGCCAATTTTCAGTTTATTAGGGACTTGGACCCCAATGTTGGCGGTGTGCTACTTTTCGATCGTTTTTTCCTCCTTTTTTTTTCTAGATGCTGGGAAAGCAACGATTGGTCACAATTGCTGTCTATTCGGAGTTCGTACCCATTGGTTGGTGGGGATAGCCCCAACAGGGTCCAAGTCGATGACCTATAATTTAAACAACATGTTTGTTGTCTAACTCTATTTGTAGCGTAGTTTAGCAACAAGCATGTTGTCAAAGTCAAGGAAAATTTTTTACAGTATCAGTGGAAAACGGCCCAGGAGGAAACAACCATGAGTACCAAAGTCCCCCCCGAAGGCAATCAAAGGCAGGCGGAGCCAAGTTCCACAAAGACCGATATCCTCCAATATCTACTTAAAGAAGGTCGTGCCAACGCTCGCGAACTAGCCAATGCTTTGGAAATTAGTCCCCAAGCGATTCGGCGGCACTTAAAAGACCTAGAAGACGAAGCGTTAATCCAACACCAACTGGTACAGTCGGGGATGGGGCGTCCGCAGCATGTCTACGAACTCACCTCTAGAGGGCGCGATCGCTTTCCCCACAACTACGATGGCTTTGCTGTCTCCCTATTAGATACTTTAGCGGATACGGTGGGCCCCGACCAAGTTGGTTGGTTGCTGCGCAAGCAGTGGGAACGCAAAGCCCAGCACTACCGCCAGCAGTTGGGCAATGCGTCCCTGCCGGAACGGTTGCGTCGCTTGGTGGAGTTGCGCCGCCAAGAAGGTTTCATGGCGGAATACTATCCCCTTGACAGCGACAACGAGGAAGAATCCAACCATTACATGGTCACCGAATACAATTGTGCCATTTCCAGTGTCGCCGCTTCGTTTCCCTCGGTTTGCAAGCACGAACTAGACATGTTTGCCCAAGTTTTGCCCGACTGTACGGTGGAACGCACCCACTGGCAAATTGATGGCGAACATCGTTGCGGCTATTCCATCCAACCCCGCCAATCTGACGAAAATTGAGGTAACTGGTAATTTAAGGTTGCTTAACTTTTATTTTGGTCAAAAATAAATATTTATAATAAATGTAACGGCTGGCCATGGCAGGCGATCGCTGGCCACGTTAGACCAACCTTGGCCATCTAGCAAGGAAGTTGGCCAACAGCGGTGTACCCTTTTGAGGCAAATCCCTGGGGCCATCCTGCCAAGGATAGCAGAAGTTGCGGGAGTGGACAAGCCAAAACGAACCCACGGCGGCTGAGGCCGTCTTTTCGTTTTTGTGCCCAATCCCCAAAAAGGTGGCTTTCAACTCGATGGATTTTTCCCTAAAATAGCTTAGGAGTATTTGTGGAAGTTAGGCGTTGATAGAACGTTATACCTTGCCCGAAATGGGCGAATTGTGGACCCAAGAGTACAAGCTCAAAACTTGGCTGCAAGTAGAGATTGCCGTGTGCGAAGCCCAAGCAGAACTGGGATATATCCCCGAGGCAGCCGTGCGAGAAATCAAACAAAAAGCCCACTTCGATCCCGAGCGCGTCAAAGAGATCGAAGCGGAAGTGCGCCACGATGTTATTGCCTTTCTCACCAATGTAAACGAATATGTAGGCGATGCCGGGCGGTACATTCACTTGGGCATGACCAGTTCCGATATGCTCGATACGGCTTTGGCTTTGCAGTTGGTGGCGAGCTTGAATCTTATTTTAGAACGCTTGGAAGATCTGATCCAAGCCATTCGCTATCAGGCACAGCAACACCGCTATACGGTGATGGTGGGTCGTTCCCATGGCATCCATGCCGAACCCATTACGTTTGGGTTTAAACTCGCTGGGTGGATGTCGGAGATGCTGCGCCACCGCGATCGCTTGGTACATTTGCGCCCTTGCATTGCCACGGGAAAAATTTCCGGGGCAGTGGGAACTTATGCCAATATCGATCCCCGCATCGAAGCGATCGCCTGTCAAAAATTAGAACTAGAACCGGATATGGCTTCCACCCAGGTGGTATCGCGCGATCGCCATGCAGAATTTTTACAGCAACTAGCCCTGCTAGGTGCCTCCATGGAACGATTTGCCGTAGAAATCCGCAACTTGCAGCGTACCGACGTTTTGGAAGTAGAAGAATTTTTCGCCAAAGGGCAAAAAGGCTCTTCCGCCATGCCCCACAAACGCAATCCCATCCGTTCGGAACGCTTGACCGGATTAGCCAGGTTGCTGCGCGGCTATGCCACCACCGGCTTGGAAAACGTAGCTCTGTGGCACGAACGGGATATTTCCCACAGTTCCACCGAACGGGTCATTTTACCCGATGCTTGCATTGCGACCCACTTTATGTTGGTGGAAACGGCCGATCTCATCAAACATCTGTTGGTTTATCCCCAAAACATGGAACGCAATCTCAATGTTTATGGCGGGGTAATTTTCAGCCAACGGGTGTTGCTGGCGTTGGTAGACAAGGGCATGAGTCGCGAAGATGCCTACCGTACGGTTCAAGCTTGCGCGCACCAGGCATGGAACCAACCAGAGGGCAATTTCTACCAACTGATTTCCCAAGACCCCCAAGTCACCAGCTATCTCTCTGCTGAGGAAATCGAAGCCTGTTTTGACCCCAAACACCACTTACAGCATTTAGAAACCGTTTACCAGCGTTTGGGCATCTAGACCGACCGCCTGGGGAACTTTCCCTGGGCTTTTTTGGGTCTCGCTGAGGGGCAATCTGGGAAGGAACTAATATAAAAATTTAACCATATAATCAAAATGCTATACAATATTTCATAAAGTTTTCGTTACATTGTATCGCCAATAGGTAAAAAATAACCATGTGGGAAAACGCTGTTGTTGCTTATTTGCATTATTTGAGCTTCATGCTGATTTATGCAGCTTTGGCTGTGGAAAACCAAACTTTCAAACCAGAACTAAGTGCCCCCGAAGCGTTAAAAGTCGCGATCGCGGATGGCATATACGGCTTGTCGGCCACGACCGTTTTGATTACCGGCATCTTACGCGTTTTTTATTTTGGCAAAGGTTCGGATTTTTATGCCAGCAACCCCGTCTTTTGGACCAAAGTTGGCTTATTTTTCTTCGTAGGATTTCTGTCCCTATATCCAACAATTACTTTTTTGTCGTGGTTAAAAGACCTACAAAACGGCAATCCACCCCGCATTGGCAAAGCAAAAGCCCATTGGATCGCCAATATCATCAAAGTAGAGTTGGTGGGATTTGCGATTATCCCCTTACTGGGTGCTTTAATGGCACGGGGAATCGGCGGCGTCTAAACGAAAAAAAAATCTTTCACCTAACTTGAATTACCGTTTCGTACTCGTAACCACGGAAATTGGAATCATACTCTAGGGTGTAGTCTCCCGTTGCTGGTAGCTCGAACTGCACCCGTTCTTTTCCTTGTGTTCCCGCATTTCCCGTGAGTTCCTGTTGTTGGTTGGGGTCGTTGGGGGGGAAAACTCTTGGTAGGGGGCCTTCTTCACTGATGAGGGTCATCACTTGGTTGGTGCGGGCACTGAGTAAATATTTGTGAATCCCCGTACCAACAAAGCGATCGCTGATGCGAATAGCCACCGTTCCCGGCGGAAATTTCAACCGCTGTACTTTTTGCGAACAAGAAGTTTCCGTTAAATTTTGGGAAACCCAACCTTCAATGGGGTCTTGACCGTTGTGGCGAATCTGAAACCATCCATCTTCCCGGTTTTGGATAGTGACATAGCTACCATTTTCCAGGGTAGCCACCACATTACCTTCTTTCACCTCCGGCGACGAACGAACGTTGGTAGGAGGATTGGCATCAGAGATAATACCTTGGGTAACCCGACACACCTCCGGTTCTATCGCCAAAGGTTCGCTAGCATTGGGAATTGACTCGGGGATAGGAGTGGGTGTGGGAGACGCTTCCGGCGTCGGTTGCGGTTCTGGTTCTGGTTCTGGCGTGGGTTGGGGGGTGGTCTTTCCCTCCGGCGTTGGTGCGGGAGTCGGTTCCATCTGGGGAGTGGGAGAGGGAGACGCTTGTGGGGTTGGTTCTACCTGGGGAGTAGGCGTCGAAGTCGCTGTTGTATTTGGACTCTCAGCAGGCGGCGGAGATTGCATGACGGCATAGGTACCACCCACAACAGCGGCAGCAACAGCAGAAAGGCCACCGACAATGAGAGGTGTCTTGTTTTTGCGATCGCTCATGATTGACCTCGTGTATTATCCCAATGGATTATTGGTTTGCCTGATATTTTCCACCACCACCCTACAATTGGCAATTTTAGACATGCGGCGTGCGACGCCTTTAGCAATTCGTTACTAAAGTATATCAACTTGCACTTTCATCTTAGCAGGCTGGTTTTCAGCCACCAAAGCGATCCCTAGCAGACAAACATAGGGATGTACTGGCGGAAAAGTGTACTAGTGCTTGGGAAAATTGATTATGATATAAGTAGTTAGACGTTCAACCTACTGGGTCATTACCGTAACCAATTCTTATGGATGCAGATAGTACATCTGGTAGTCCTTCAGAACAGCCTCCTCAGAAATTCGCGGAAATTTTGGGGATTCTCATTGCTGTTCTTACTTTAACTTTGCCCCCTTTTATCATTGCTCGTTATTCAGGAGGCAGCTTGGAGGAAGTTGTGCCTACGACCTATCCCATCGGTCGGGTTGCCAAATAATACAACAATCCCGTTACGGTTGTGACAGCGAACCAACAGGATTTCGAGGTTCAACGGCGATGTTATAGTAAATGGACAGGGGAACCAACCCATCGCCAATTAAAAGATTTTGAGCAAAAATCGCTTCCAGGGGATATGTTGCAACCACTATCCCCTAAAATGCTACTGGGAGCGGATGTAGAAAAGCCGTGCAACCAAAGCAGTTTCCAGCTCGTTGCTGGCTTTCTGCTGTCTGTATTCCGTTTCCCTATCTTGTGTAGTGTGGTTATTTGTGGAGAAAACCATAGTGGATTTATCGCAGATTCCGGCACAGCCGAAACCCGGCATTGTCAACGTTTTAATTGAAATTCCTGGCGGCAGCAAAAACAAATACGAATACGATAAAGATTTGCAGGCTTTCTCGTTAGACCGCGTTCTGTACTCGTCGGTACAGTATCCTTCCGATTACGGCTTTGTTCCCAATACCCTAGCCGATGACGGCGATCCTTTGGATGGGTTGGTGTTGATGGATTGGCCTAGCTTTCCTGGTTGCGTCATTGCCGCCAGACCCATTGGCATGTTGGAAATGATCGACGACGGCGATCGCGATGAGAAATTGCTCTGCGTTCCCGTCAAAGATCCCCGCTATGCAGAAATTAACGAACTCAAACAGATTTCTTCCCACCGTTTGGAGGAAATTTCCGAGTTTTTCCGCACCTACAAAAACCTAGAAAACAAGAAAACGGAAATTCTAGGTTGGAAAGGCATGGAAGAGGTGAAGACCTTAGTGGAAAAATGCGTTCGGCAAGCTGCTAAATAGTTGGTTTGGCAAGATTTGCCATTCCATTGCTGAAGATAGAGGAAGTAGCAGTTTAGAGAGGGGATTGTATGTACCCTCTCTATATTTTTTGGTTGGGTTTGCCAGTATAGCCATTTCATAGCAAATCCACCTCAAACAGACGCACCATTTTATCCATGGAAATTTTCTGGTGTCAGGTTGCTTCGCGAAGCGACCTGACAAAATTTTCGTAGTGTGTACACATCGGATTTGGTATCAGATCGAACGCAAACAGTTAAACTATGTAGGGGGAGAACACTAAAAGCTTTATAGATTGGCAGTTGCAAAATCGCTACCATCGATTGTATTGGCCTCCACAGCAATCAAAGAAGCCAAGATTTCTCCCGTATCGGCAATTTCAATGGCAGTGGTATTTCCTTGTTGGGAAATCCTTAATTGTGCGAACGTCAAGCCGCCATCCAGCAAAAACATATCTTCCTTATCGGCAAAATCGGTAACTATATCTTCGCCGCTACCAGCAAACAACCGAAAGCGATCGCTTCCTTCGCCACCAACCAGCGTATCATCTCCCAAATCGCCGCTAAGCCAATCGTCGCCATCACCGCCAAGCAAGATATCCCCATCGCGACCGCCAAACAAAATATCGCCGCCAGTATCGCCAGCCAGGGAATCATTCCCTTGATTGCCAAACAACCAATCGCCAGCCTCTCCTCCCGCCAGGGTATCCTCACCGAAATTGCCAATTAAAACATCGCTGCCACCTTCCCCATACAACCAATCGCGATCGCGACCGCCAAACAGCCAATCGCCGTGTTCGTTGCCATACAAAACATCATCGCCACCATTGCCAAACAACGTATCATTGCCGCCATTACCGTAGAGGGTATCGTTTCCCCTCATCGCAGCGATCGCATCGTCACCCAGCAACGCCTGTGCCAGGTCGTCGTTTCCCGGCAACAGACCGATATCGTCACCAACCGTAAATTGAGCCGTCGGTTCGATATCGACCTCTAATTCCCCCTCCTCGTTGCCAGAATCTGACGGAGAAGGATCGTTCGTATCTACTTTTGTTTCCTCATTGCCGGTACCGTCACCACCAACATTGCTGCCGGCACCAGCAGTAGAATCGCCTCCAGAACGATCTCCAGCATCGCTTCCAGAAGATTCTGTGGAATCGCCGTCGGTACTGCCGTCAGACCCACTTCCAGACTCACCTCCAGAATCGCTTCCGGCATCACTTCCGGTATCGCTTCCAGAACCATCTCCAGCATCACTGCTGGTATCGCCGTTGGTATCGCCATCAGAACCGTCTCCAGAAGTGCTGGTGTCGCTTCCAGAACCATCTGAGGCAGTTCCATCGGTATCGGTTCCAGAATCCCCTGTAGTGGTGTCGCCGGTACCATCTCCGGAACCATTTCCAGAGCCGTCTCCAGAACTGCTTCCAGAACCACCACTGGTATTATCTCCAGAACCACTACCAGAATTGTCGTTAGAATCATGGTCAGAATCGCTACCGACAGTCACACCAAATTCAAAAGCACCAACATCAATATTGCCATCGGTGCGTTCTGCACCCCGTTGGTCCTCAGTCACAGAAGCAACGCTGGTTCCCGCATCAATTGCCGGACTTCCCTCAAGCAAAGCATGGGTGGGAACGCTTCCCCCGTTATCTTGCAACGGACCTAATTTCGGGTCTGCAATAGTAATATTCTGCGTAACGTTAAAATCGCTACTATCGTCGGGATTTTTGGCGGGGAACTGGATATTGCCGCCACCATCCTGCAAATTACCACCAGTTTGCTCCTTGACATCCCAAGGATTGTCCCCGGTGTTGTTATAGTAAATGGAATTGGTGGTGGTTGTATTGTCGTAATTTCCCCAAAAAGCACCTCCCTGAAATCCCGCTTGGTTGTAAGCGAGGGTAGAATTGATAATTTCCACTTTTTCGGAGGTATTCACCATCATGGCACCTCCCAAGCCGCTGCTACCATCGCTGCTTTTGGCTTGGTTGGCAGAAAAGGTGCTATTGACAATCGTAGTCGGCGTGGTTTCGCCAATCCACAATCCCCCTCCCTGACTTCCGGAAATATTTTCGGCAAAAGTTGTTTGGCGAATGGTTAATTTGCCATTGCCGGCACGCAATCCCCCTCCCAAAGCATCCCCTCGGGGACTTTCAGCGATTTCGTTGCCGGTGAAGGTACTGTTTTCCACCAGCATTTCATCGTCGTCGTAAACAAATAAAAAGGCACCGCCGCCTTGACCTTCGCCGG
This sequence comes from Geitlerinema sp. PCC 9228, assembly GCF_001870905.1. Taxonomy (NCBI): domain Bacteria; kingdom Bacillati; phylum Cyanobacteriota; class Cyanophyceae; order Geitlerinematales; family Geitlerinemataceae; genus Geitlerinema; species Geitlerinema sp. PCC 9228. The sequence continues at coordinate 3,847 of NZ_LNDC01000104.1, read as the reverse complement.
TATTGTTCTCGAAATGGCTGTTGCGAATGATAATGTTGCCGGCGGTGGTGCCACCGTCGTTGGGACTGGCACCATCGGTATAGATAGCACCGCCGTAGCCGCGGGTTTCGGCATTGGAGCCGTTGGCGGTGGATTGATTGTTTTGGAAGGTACTGTTTTCAACGACTAAGTTGGTGTGAACGACATTGATGGCACCGCCGTTGATACCGGAATTATTGGTAAATTCGCTGCCGAGTACGGTAATCTCTCCATCGCTGGCGGATGCGATGGCACCGCCACTGCGTTCTGCATCGCCGGAGGTACTGTCGTTGCCGTCGAATAGGCTGTTGGTGATGGTGGCGGTACTGCGATAGCCGGAAAAGATGGCACCACCGCTACCGGCGGTATGGTTGTGGAATTCGCTGTTTTTGACGGTGAGGGTGCTTTGTTGTTCGGTGAGAATGGCACCGCCTTTTTCGTCGGTGTAGCCGTTGCTGAGGGTGAGGTGGTTGAGGGTGAGGTGGTTGTTGCTTTGTAGGTGGAACAGGCGGGTATTTTCTTGACCGTCGAGGGTTAAACCAGGTGCGTTTTCGCCGTTGATGGTGAGGTCTTTGTCGATTTCTAGCTGGCTGTCTGGGGAGATGGTGGCGTTGCTGAGGCTGCTGTCAAAAAGAATGGTGTCGCCGGCGGATGCCGATGCGATCGCTTCTCGTAAGGAACCGGTACCGCTATCGTTGGTGTTGCTAACTGTAAGGGTATTCATCGTTTCTCCGCTCCTAGTTTTTTTTTCCTAGAATTTTGGTTTCTAGAGGTTTGAAAATTTTTGCTACTGTTGCCGCCTGCTGCTTGGTTTCTAGTAGTAAAATACTTCCAAACTGCTAGAAAATTACCAGCGAATTCGGAAGCTGGCAAGGATATTGGTTTTATTTATCCTTTCTTGTAGACAATGACTTTTCCGGATTTTGTTGAATTTTTTCAATTGTAAAATATATTGTTAAGGTACCAAAACTTGCAGGTAAATTTTTCAGTAAAAATACGGCGATCGCATTTTTCGTGTCTCTGTGAAAATACGGTTTTCTAATAAAAATCGATCGCGATCGCCCATCAAAAAACCAAAAATATCCCGAGAACAGCGGGTCGCTGCCCGGTAAAATAAAAAAATAATCCCCCATCACCAGCGTGTCGAAAGTCGATTTGATTTTGGGCGTTGGAGAAAAGATCGACAAATAGAATGCTAGAAATTGCCGGTACAACCATTCCCCCTGCATCCCGGCGGCGTTTGGAAATTCCCGTGGCACGTTTGGCCACCCAGACAGAACTATCGCTGCCTCTCACCGTCGTCAACGGTAGCGAACCCGGTGCGAGATTGTGGCTGAGTGCCGCCATTCACGGCGATGAGTTAAACGGGGTAGAAATTATCCGACAAGTGTTGCAGCGAATTTCCCCAAACGAACTGCGAGGTAGCATTATTGCCGTCCCCATTGTCAATATTTTCGGCTTTATCGAACAATCCCGCTACCTTCCCGACCGTCGGGATTTAAACCGTTCCTTTCCCGGTTCCAGTAAAGGTTCCCTGGCTTCGCGGCTAGCCAACCTGTTTATGGAAGAAATTGTCAAACACGCCACCCACGGCATCGATTTGCACACCGCTTCCGACCATCGCATCAACCTACCGCAAATTCGCGCCAACCTCAACGACCCGCAAACCTACAAGTGTGCGGAGGCATTTGGTGCAGAAGTGATGATTCACGCCACCACCCGCGACGGTTCCCTGCGACAAGCAGCTACGAAAAAAGGCATTCCGGTTTTGTTGTATGAGGGAGGAGAAGCCTTGCGTTTTGATTCCCATGCCATTCAAGTAGGGGTAGAAGGGATTTTGCGGGTTATGGATTTATTGCAAATGTACCCTTTACAATCAGCGATCGCAGCATCTACATCTGCTTTGGTCAAGAAAACCCAATGGGTACGATCGCCCCAAAGCGGAATTTTGCGGTTAAATGTATCCCTTGGCGATCGCGTACGTCGCAAACAGGTTCTCGCCACCATTGTAGACGTGTTTGGCGACACCAGTGCCGAACTGCTAGCTCCCAGCCGCGGTTTGGTTATCGGTCATACTCAAAACCCCATCGCCAACCAAGGCGACGCTGTCATCCATTTAGCTATTTCGTCCAAGACATCTTCATAGCCATCAGTAGGTATGGTAGGATGCACAGCGTGGGAGATAGGGAGATTTAGGAGATTTAGGAAATAAATTTATTTTTGGATCCCATGCCCCCATGTTCCTCCACCACCTCAACCACTATGTCTGCAATTACCGGAACCACCAAACTGCTGGGTGTCATCGGCGATCCGGTGGAACATTCCCTCTCGCCGTTGATGCAAAATGCCGCGATCGCGCAAATTGGTGTTGATTTTGTTTACTTGCCATTTCCCGTGAAAGCCGAAAATCTGGAAACTGCGATCGCAGGATTGAAAGCTATTGGCGTGCATGGTTTTAATATAACCATCCCCCACAAACAAACCATTATTCCCTTGCTAGCCGATCGCTCGGACATAGCACAATCTGTCGGTGCTGTCAATACCGTTTGGCGTACAGAAAAAGGATGGTACGGCACCAACACGGATGTAGAAGGATTTTTGGCACCACTGCTCGCGAAAAAACCAGATTGGCAAGAAACAGAAGCAGTAATTTTAGGAAATGGCGGTGCGGCGAGAGCGGTGGTGGCTGGTTGTTCCCAGCTCAAATGCCAAAAAATCCATACCATCGGCCGCAATTGGGAAAAACTCCAGCAGTTTCAAGAAAGCTGGCAAACCGCAGCCATACCAGTGGATATCCAAATTCATCTTTGGGAAGAGCTACCAGAATTGCTTCCTTATACCGGTTTGTTGGTCAATACCACACCGATAGGCATGTCTCCCCATACCGATGCTTCCCCCATCGACGCCACGCAAATGCAGTGGTTGCCTCCCAACGCGATCGCCTACGATTTAATTTATACCCCCAGACCCACCAAATTCCTGCAAATTGCCAGTTCCCAAGGACTCATTGCTATTGATGGGTTAGAAATGCTGGTCCAACAAGGTGCTTCCGCCTTACGACGTTGGTTGCGGCAAGACGTACCGGTGTCTACGATGAGAAATACGCTACAGGAGCATTTAGCGGCTAAAAGTCAGCACCCCAGCTGAAGCACGGGAGCTTCATACCTCCAGCTTCAGGTAGCTGACCAGCCTAACGTCTTAACGAATTAACGAACTGACTAGGTGTTGGTCGCCCTGCCGTTAACGGTTAAACCGCCCTACCAGGAGGAAGGCAGTGCCGTTAGCCCCACCAGCCCTAAAAACATGGGCGAGGAAAACATTACCCGTTTGACGGAGATTCCCAAGTCAAATTTGGTTTTTGTCTTCGACACCAACCAGCAGCCACTTGACCCAGTGCATCCGGGGAAAGCTCGGCGACTCCTCAGTACAGGAAAGGCCGCTGTATTTGGCCGTTAGAGGAGTCACTCAAGGAGCTACTTCGTTCCCAAGCTAAATTGGTAGTGGGGTTAGGCTCTGACTATCCACCGGGTTGATTGTCCATGCATAAGGGTCGTGGAGCCATACGCCCTTGACCAATATCCTTTGCCTTTTGGCTCCAGCTTGACAGCCGCTTGAAGCTGGTTGAGCATGACGGAGGTTCAAACATCAGTTCACCTTTCGATTAGCCATACCCACTTGCTAGGAGGGATTCCCGATACGACTACGGGTTACCTCTGTTTTACCCGACTTCAGCTCTGAGATCCGCCCCCAGCACTGCGGGTAATGCTTTCAACCAATGCACCTTGGCGGGAGGACTTTCACCTCCATTTAACTTGAGTTGTCTGGGGTT